>JAUXBJ010000027.1 GCA_030619425.1 bacterium | reverse complement strand
CCGAAGGACTGCTCAATCCCATCATCACAGTCGGCAGCTATATCAGTTTCGCAGGATTGCTGATGGTGGCTTTCGGCACCGGGTTCGAACTGCCGGTGGTAACCTATTTCCTCGGCCGTTTGGGGATCGTCACGGCGCCACTCCTGGCCAAGGGTCGCCGCTACGCTATTGTGGTAATCCTCGTTGCCGGCGCTATCATAACACCACCGGATATCTTCACGCAGGTTCTTCTGGCCGGCCCGGTCTACATACTGTATGAGATATCCATTATCATCGTAAGACTGACCGGCAAAAAAGACACCGCCCGAAAAGACGATATCGCCGGTTGACAAGCCAGTGGCTCCCCGGTAAATTGCTGTAGCTGATTGGTATCAGCGGGCGTAATTCAGTGGTAGAATGTCAGCTTCCCAAGCTGGACGTCGTGGGTTCGAACCCCATCGCCCGCTTTTTTTGATGGTTGGAATACGGTATGAAGGTTCGTGAGGTCGACCCCCAGTCTCCGCTGTTTGGACGCGTGCGCGCCGGTTTTACGTTGCAGATGTTGAATGGACGTGAGGTGATTGATTCGATAGATTTTCAGTTCCGCTCCGCTGATGAGCAGGTGCGGCTGAAGTTTGCCGATACTCGTGGCCGCGAGTTTGAGCTCGAGGTGAACGGTCTTCACGGCGACCTGGGCCTCAGGTGGGAAGAGGGTAAGATCAAGCGATGCAAATGCAAGTGCATTTTCTGCTTTGTTCACCAGCAACCGAAAGGGATGCGCCGCGCCCTGTATATCAAGGATGAAGACTACCGGCTCTCGTTCACGCACGGCAACTTCATAACGCTATCCAATGTTTCCGATGATGATATCGCCCGCATCATCGAGCAGCGTCTGTCGCCGCTCTATGTCTCAGTACATACTACCGACGATCAGTTGCGCGGCGAGATGCTCGGCAATCGCAAGCTGAGACCAATTCTGCCGCAGTTGAAGCAACTGGCCGCCGCAGGTATCCAGCTTCACACTCAGGTAGTGTTGTGTCGCGGGATCAACGACGGCCTACACCTTGCAAAGACAGTGCTGGACTTGGCAGCCCTTTATCCTCAGGTAGCCACGTTGGCGGTCGTACCGGTTGGACTGACGCGCTACCGTCAACGATTGCCGCGCCTGCGAACGTATACCCGTCGACAATCCGGTCAGATTGTGAGCCATATCGAAATGCTGCAAGCTCAGTTTCTGAAAACGCTCGGCACTCGCTTTGTTTGGGCGGCTGATGAGTTCTACGTCAACGCAAATCGCGAGTTTCCCAGGCTCACCACGTATGAAGAGATAGCTCAGTTCGAGAACGGTGTCGGTATGGCGCGGGATCTCATTACCGGTTTCAACCGCCGCCGTCGTTCCCTTCGGAATATCCATAGCAAGAAGCGAGCTTTGTTGGTAACCGGTCGTTCCGCCTGGCTCTTTTTGAACCAGCAGGTAATGCCATACCTATTGTGGGAGTTCAACCTGAGAGTAGCGCTACAGCCGGTGGCCAATCGTTTCTGGGGCAAAAGCGTAACGGTCTCCGGCCTGTTGGTGGGGCGGGATATCATCGCCGCTGTGAAACCGTTTGTGCGGAACTTCGACACCGTTGTCCTGCCGCCCAATTGCCTTAATGCCGACAACCTGTTTCTTGACGATGTAACCCTGGGCGAGTTCCAGGACGCGATTGCGCGACCGGTGGTGGTTGGCAGCTACAACATTGCCGAAACGATCAAAGAGGTTTACTCGTGAAGATTCCAACTGTCGCCATAATCGGTCGCCCCAACGTCGGCAAGTCATCCCTGTTCAATCGGTTCTTGCGCCGCAAAATAGCCGTAGTAGCCGAACAGCCGGGGGTGACCCGCGACCGCAATTATGCCGTCTGCGACTGGAACGGGCGGAGTTTTTATCTGATCGATACCGGCGGCATAGTGGCCGACTCCGACAACCTAATGGAGAAACTTATCTACGACCAGACGGAGTTCGCGGTGAACGAAGCGGACCTGGTGTTGTTCCTGGTCGACACGCAGGTCGGTCCTGATCCGGCTGAGAAAAGGATTGCTCGCCGACTGAGTCGTAGCGGAAAGAACTCGCTGCTGATCGCCAACAAGGCCGATACCGACCAGTGGGAACTGGAAACGCATGAATTCTACAAGCTGGGTTTGGGTGAACCGATCCCGGTCTCGGCTACCGGTGGCCGAGGTGTCGGTGACTTGCTGGACAAACTCGTCGCGCATCTGCCGCCACCGGATGAAACCTCAAGCCGATCCGACGCTATCCGCGTAGCTCTGGTGGGACGCCCCAACGTCGGGAAATCTTCGTTTATCAATAAGCTCATCGGACAGGACCGCCTTATTGTCACGCCTATGGCCGGGACCACGCGTGATGCTGTAGATACGCCGTTTGAGTTGAACGGACAACAGTTCGAACTGATCGACACCGCCGGCCTCAGGAAAACCTACAAAGTTCACGAGAACATCGAGTTCTACACCAACCTCAGAACCAAGCGGGCGATTGCCGAGTGCGACGTGGCGATTGTTCTGGTGGATGCAACAGCTTCGGTCACAGCCCAGGACAAACGAATACTTGAGCAGGTCATTACCAACCGGCGGGCGGCGATACTGGCTGTCAATAAGTGGGACTTGATTGAGAAGGACAGCCGCACCGCCGATGAATTCACTCGTCAGATCAAGGACCTGCTGGCCCGTTTTGCCTATGTGCCGGTGATTTACATCTCGGCCCTCACCGGACAGCGAGTCGCCAAGACTATGTCGATGGTGAGTGAGGTGTATGCCGAGACCAACAAACGTATCGCAACCTCGCCCCTAAACGAATTTCTCCAGCGCACTGTTGGACGCCAACACCCACCGGCCAGGCAGGGGAAGTACATCAAGTTCAATTACGTTACCCAAAGCGAAGTAGCGCCGCCGACGTTCCTCTTCTTTGTTAACCACCCTAAGTTGATTGAGAAATCCTACATTGGTTATCTGAGTAACCAGATTCGCCGGGAGTACGGCTTCGAGGGAGTACCCATCCGTCTGAAGTTCCGCCGCAAATAAGGTCACGGCGTCTTTTCCGCTGCTGCCTGCTTTTCTTCTTATACGACCGCATCCGAGGGCGCAAGGGTAAACGCTCGGTCGTATTCGCCGATACATGAACTGTATGGCGTCTTTGACCGAACAGCCGGACACACTCCTCGAGTTGCAAACGCGACTCGAAAGAACCCGCGCGCAGTTGCGTGATTTGGCCACGATGGGGGCGGTGATCACCTCGATCCAGGAGATCAAGGCGGTGCTTTCGGTTGTTATGGACATGGCCCTGCAAATAGTCGATGGTGAAGTTGGTCTGATAATGCTTCAAGCTGAAGGCGAACTCAAGGTCGAAATATCGTGGGGAGTCAACGAAGAGTTCGCCAGGTCTCTCATGTATCTTGACGATATGGACCTGCCCAGCTATTGCTTCAAGAAACGCGAAACGGTTGTCCTCAACGAACTCGACCTCAAGGCTGAGGACGGTTTCATGGTCCAGTCGATCATCAGCGTACCAATCCAGACGGCCAAGCAGTGCCACGGTGTGATGGTAATCGTCAACAAATCGGATGGCAGCCTCTATTCCAATGAGGATAAAGAAATTCTGGAGATGCTTCTGAGTTTCGTTGCGGTGGCCATCGACAATTCTAATCTGGTCAAGGACAAACTGACCAGGCAAAAGGTTGACCAGGAGATGGTGATTGCCAAGCAGATTCAGGAGACCATTCTGCCGCAGGATATCGATAGCATCGACGGTGTCGATATCGGGGCGATGTACTATCCGGCGCGCGAAGTGGGCGGTGATTTCTACGACGTTATCCGAATCGATGATTCGCATTTCGTGGTTGTGATCGGCGACGTCTCCAACAAAGGTGTGCCGGCGGCGCTGGTCATGTCGGCTGCAGCCGGGATAATCAAATCAATCATCCGCGCCCAATCGGATATTTCCATGTCGTCACTGGCCGCGTTGCTCAACGACATCCTGGCTCATGAGATCATTAAGGAGCGGGAGATGTTCGTCACCCTTTTCTTCTGTCGGTTCAATCTGGTCGATCGGCGACTCACCTTCTGCAACGCCGGTCACATGCCTGGGCTGTTCTGGGATGGCCAGGAGAAAAAGATATGTGAATTGACCGAGGGTGGACCAATAGTGGGACAGTTTCCAGGTGTTGCCTTCAAGCAGGGGGAGCAACAACTCCGCCCGGGTGACAGGCTGTTCCTCTTTACCGATGGCCTGACTGAGGCAACCGACGCCGAGAACAATCTCTTCGGGCGTGAGCGGGCCGAGCAGGTCTTCTCAGCGGAAATCGGGCTTTCCCCAAAGGAGTTCTGCGCCAAAGTCAAAGATTGGGTCGACCGCTTCAGTGAAGGCGCCGGTGAAGATACCCACGATGACTTCACCATTCTTCAGGTCAAGGTGGATTGAGCATGTCTTGTTACCAATGGGAGTTTTCTTCGGTCACCGCCTCTGGGGAGGCTATGTTGGAGCGGTTACAGGCGATCCTCGAAGACAATCTGGTTTCGCCGGGTGAGCAGCGCAAATTCATGCTGGCCGTCTCTGAAGCATTCACCAATGCCCTGATTCACGGCAACGAACTCAACCCGAAAAAGACGATCAGGGTGCAGCTTTGCATTAATGAAGACGATCTCTCTGCCGATATAATTGACCAAGGCCAAGAGGGGCTTAAGAAGATTCAGTCGCCACGCGAGACAGATCTCCTTTCGGAGGGAGGCCGTGGCGTGAGGTTGATGATGTACTGTGCTGATAATGTAAAGTTTGAACAGATCGAGAATGGTGGCTTGAAAGTTACCGTGCAACTAGTACGAAAATCGATAGCGCAAATAACGTGAGTGGATATTAAGGAGCCTAACGGAGGATAACATGGAAATCAACCTGACGGAAGCCAACGGCGTGGCAATACTGAGCCTTAAGGGCAGGTTGGACCTCTCCAGCGGATCGTTGCTGAAGGAACAGGTCAAGAAACTCTTTGAGGATGAGAAAACCAACATCCATCTCAATCTAGCCGAGGTCGAGTTCATCAACAGTTCGGGATTAGGGGCGCTGGTGTCCCTTATGAAGGAGATACGACTTCGCAAAGGGCGGTTGACGTTGTCCAACCTGGCCAGTTACGTCCAGGAAATATTCGACATCACCCAGTTGTCGCACATTTTTGAGATATTCGTCAGCCAGGAGGAAGCATTGAATTCGTACCAGACGGTTAATGCCGGCTGAGAATTCGAATTCACGAATAAGGGAACTCAATGAGTACTGCTATTGATCAGATAGCCGAACTGCTGACACGGCTGCAGTCGCCTGACTTCTACGAGCGCGAAGAGGCGGTTCGTAATCTGGGCTCATACGACGCCGACGAGGCGGTGGCTGGGCTAGTGATGGCTTTGGAAGATCCGGATATGGGGATCAGGGAACTGGCCGCCGACCTTCTGGCCCAGATGAAAGGAGACACGACTGCCCAATTGCTGGTGAGGTTTCTCGGTCATGCCGATATCGGTACGCGCAATCTGGCCGCCGAAATACTCGTCAAGATTGGTGGTGAAGCCGTGCCGGCCCTGCTGGATGACATAGACAACGAGGATTACGACATCCGAAAGTTCATCGTCGATGTACTTGGTATGATCAAAGATCCGGCGGCGGTGGACCAACTATGTCGCAAACTGTGGGACGAAAACGCCAACGTGGCCGGTTCAGCCGCAGAAGCGCTGGGTGAGATCGGCTCAAAAGAAGCTGTGCCGGCTCTTATCGGCGCCTTCGAAAACGTGGAGGATGCCCAACTGCAGGCAGCCGAGGCGCTGGGTAAGATCGGCGATCCGTCAGCTCTGGAGAAGCTGTACGAGTTTATGGAAACCGATGATCCCATGGTTAAGTTTGCCGTGTTGGAGGCAATAGGAAACATCGGACAGAAAGACTCGGTGCCGCGCCTGATGTCGATTGTCCAGTCCGATGACCGCACTATTGCGGAAACAGCTCTGATGGCTGTCATAAACGTGAGTCTGCAAAACAACGACAGGATCGATTGCGATCTGCCCCTTGATCAGTTCAGCGGATTTCTCTTCGACGGCATAAGAAACCGCAATCGCAAAATCACCGAATTCACGCTCAGTCGGCTGACCCATTGGTATGGCGCCGATGTTCTGTCGTCACTCCTGGATGTTCTCGAATCTGTCGAGGAGGACGATCGACAGCGTATCTCGGATATCCTGGTCGATGCTGGTCCGACCGCAGCAACTGCTATGCTGGACAAGTTTGCCACCATCTCGACAGTCGGAAAGCTGACGGTGCTGGAGGCTATTCGACAGTCCATCGATGATGAAATCGCCGAGCGTCTGTTGAGCTTTGCCGATGACTCCGAACCTGATATCAGGCAGAAGATAGCGCACCTGCTTGGCATCTCAGGATACACCGGCGCCATCCCGATCCTGAAGAAACTGGCTGGTGACGCCGTCGGCCATGTTCGGTCGACTGCCTACGCCGCCCTCGGCTGGCTGGCTGATGAAAATGAGATAGACTTTCTTTTTGACGGGTTGGAAGACCGGTACTCAGACGTGCGTCAAGCCGCCATGGGGGCGCTGATCGTGGTTGGCACCCCGCGCGTAGTCTCGCGCTTTACCAAGGACCTGCACCACGAGGAGTTGGAGCGTCAACGACTGGCCGTATCGGCGTTAGGTATGATCGGCGATGCCGATGTGGTGGGACCGCTATTGGGAGCTGTCAACCATCCCGATGCATCGGTCAGAAAGCTGGCCGTCGTGTCTCTGGGACGCATCAAGTCCGTGACCGATATACAGCCGCTGGTCTTGGCTCTTTCCGACGAGAGTCCGGCCGTGCGCAAAGCCGCCGTCACCGCCCTGATCGAGGTCAGGGGACCGATGGCGGTCAATGACATTCGGGCCTTGCTTGATGACGTGGATGTCTGGGTACGTTTCCACACTATCAACGCCATCGGCGAATTGGGCATCGAGAACCATGCCCAGTATATACTGCCACACCTGGACGATGATCAGGATATCATCCGCATTGCGGCTGCCAAGGCGCTGGCGAAGATGGAGTGCCGAGAGGCGATTCCGCGCCTGCGGCAACTCGGTGGCGATAAGAACGATGATGTGGTGCAGGCCGCTAAGGCCGCTATGTCCGAACTGGAAGGAACTGTCTGATGGAACATCCGTCAATACTGGTGGTCGATGACGAACTGCTGATCAGGGATCTGCTCTACGATTTCTTCCAGGACCAGGGGTGGGATATCGCGGTAGCGGAAAGCGGTGAGCAAGCTCTGGAAATCCTGGAAGAGAAGAAAGTTGATGTTCTCCTGACCGATCTGCGAATGCCGGCTATGGATGGGATGGCGCTTACCGGTCAGGTGCGAAAGAGTTTTCCCGGTATACCGGTGGTAATAATGACAGGCTATCCTTCGGTTGAATCAGCAGTCTCGGCCTTGCGCAACAAAGTCGCCGACTATATCACCAAGCCGTTCAATGTTAACGAACTGTACAAGCGGGTGGAATCACACCTGCCCAGGGAGGATGAGGAAACGGCATGAGCACAGCCGACGCAATGCGCCCTCGGGTTCTGATTACTGATGATGAACCGGACATCAGAAATGATCTGAGTGACTACCTTTCGCACCTCGGGTATGATGTCTCCGTTGCCGACGACGCCGGCAGTACGCTGTCGCAGGTGACCGAGACCGCTTTTGGGGTTCTGCTGCTTGATGACATGTTGCCCGACGAGAGCGGTCTGGAGATTCTTCCCGAATTACTTGATATCCGTCCATCTTTGAGTGTGATAGTCATGACCGGTTGCCCCACGGTGAAATCGGTTATCAAAGCAATGCGGCGGGGAGCTTGTGATTTCGTAGTCAAACCGTTTGAATTGGATGAACTGAAGACGGCTGTCCATCGGGCTGTACAGCGCAATCGACGGCTGGTGGATGAAGCTTTCAGAAACTGTAAAGACACAACAAGGGATTCCGGGGCCGTGACGAACTTGATCTCTCAGGACTGAAGTGGAACGGCTTCTTCGACTGAATCCTGTAATGGCGTCGTAGATTATAAAAGGGTGGAAAATGCTGACATCGTCCTCAGCTGAACCGGAAATGGCGCGTGAAGAATTCGAGATGATTCGAGACTTCATTCACGAGAAAAGCGGCATTTTCTTTGCTGAAAACAAAATGTATCTGTTGAAAAACCGGTTGGTCAGGCGTATGACCGATCTGGGAATCAAGAGCTATCGCGACTACTTCTACCATGTCAAGTACGACACATCGCTGAGAGAGTTCAAGGAACTGATGAATCTGGTTACCACTAACGAGACCAGTTTCTTTCGCAATGAACCTCAGTTGTTGTCGTTCTCCGCAGAGGTCCTGCCGTTGATGATCAAGGAGAAGTCTCAGGGCAATGGGACAAACAGCATTAAGGTCTGGTCGGCCGGATGTTCAACCGGCGAGGAACCGTACACTTTGGCTATGATGATTCTTGAGAAACTCGGCAGTATAGCGGGATGGAAAGTCGAGATTATTGCCAACGACATCTCCGAAGAGGTCTTGTCGAAAGCCCGTAAGGGTGAGTACAGCGGCATTACTTTGCGCAACGTCAAGCCGACCATACTCGATCGCTTCTTCGAGAAGATCGGCGATTTCTATCGGGTGAAACAGGATATCAAATCGTTGGTCAGGTTTTCGCACATCAATCTCAATGAACCCCGCCAGATGTCGATGCACTCCGGGTTTGACGCCATCTTCTGCCGCAATGTGATGATTTACTTTTCCGACGAAGTCAAACGTCAGATAGTCCGCGGCTTCTACAACAGTTTGCAACCCAACGGGTACTTTTACATCGGCCACGCGGAGACGCTACACAGCATCTCCAAAGCGTTCAAGCTGGTGTATCTCAAAAACGCACTGGTCTACCAAAAGGAATCCGTGGGGACCACGACCCAGACAAAGCCAGGCATTCCGCTCAAGTCCGCCACTGCCAAAAGGGGACCTTCAGGTACTGATACTGCGGGTGGCGCCCGCCGCGCAATGGACTTACTGAGCAAGATAAAGCCTATGACGGTGAAAAAATAGCAGCAACTGAACATATACGGAATAAGAAACTATGGCACTCAAAATAATGGTTGTAGATGACTCTCCGACGGTGGTGAAATTCGTATCATTTTCGCTCAAGAAAAGCGGATACGATGTCATCACCGCCTGTGACGGAATGGATGCCATCGAAAAGATATCCAACCTGTCGGATGAGGTCAGCCTGGTTATCACCGACCTGAACATGCCGAACCTGGATGGATATGGTCTGATAGAAGTTCTCCGGCAAAACCAGAAGCACGCCGATACGCCGATTATCATCCTGTCATCCGAGGACGGTGACGATGATCGCGAGCGGGGTATGGAAGTGGGCGCCGATTCGTACCTGGTGAAGCCGTTCAAAGCGTCCGTTCTGATCACCGAAGTCTCGAAATACCTGAACTAGACGAATTCGGCGCCAAGCCAAAAAGGAGGTTGCGTGGCGGATCTGAAAATACTTGCGGTCGATGACAGCCCAACTATGCGGCGCATCATCATCAATACCCTTAAGAGAGCCGGTTTCAGCGATGTTCTCGAGGCCAGCGACGGCCGAGATGCCCTGGCCAAGATGAAAGTCGAGAAGGTGAACTTCGTGATCACCGATTGGAATATGCCTGAAATGGACGGACTCGCCTTTGTCACGGCCTTGCGATCAATGGGTGAATACAAGAGCCTTCCGATCCTAATGGTGACAACCCGGTCGGTGAAGGACGATATCATGGAGGCCCTGAAGGCCGGGGTAAACAACTATATTGTCAAGCCGTTTACCCCCGACACCCTTAAGGAGAAGATTGAGCAGGTCCTGGCGGGTTGAGGGATCTGTTGCACAAGGAGGATACGATGTCTGAGAACCAACCACTGCAGTATAGAATTCAGGAAGAAATCACCGAACTGGCTGCTTCTGTCAACCAGATCGTCACGAAATTCAAGGAGTTGCGAAATCCTCTGAAGGAATCCAGCGAGAAAGTTCCGATAGCCACTGAGCAACTCGACAAGATCAGCGAGCAGACGGAAGCTGCGACCCATCAAATGCTTGATCGTGT
>JAUXBJ010000205.1 GCA_030619425.1 bacterium | reverse complement strand
TGCGAGGTCGCCGGCCACAAGTGGCTCTTAAGGGCGACCGCTGCAATCTCAATTCGTTGGACAACTCGGAAAATGAGATTGCCGCGCAGCGGAAGAAGCCATTTATGGCCTCGCAATGACGGACAAAGAGGTTTTCCAAGACTCCTCAAGGCCAGTGCCCACCAGCCAGCTACCGGTTTCGGAAAAGCATGCTGATCAGATGGCTTGCCTGGCCTTTGGTCAGACCTTCCGGGACTACGATTTTTTGATCGCGCAGCAACCGGACCTGCTTCTCGGATGCTGGTGTTTGACGCCAGTGTGCGTGGCGGCGGACAAGTCCGACCGACTCCGGCAGATGCTGGCTAACATGGTCCTCGGCCTGCTGTATGGCTCCTTCGAGACGATTCGCGCGTGTGATGATTGTCTCTTCTTGGCGCCCACGAAGAATCACCTCCCAGTCTCCCAGTATCGTCGGGGCAACAAGGATAGCGGTGGCATCGGCCAATCCCAGGCGATATCCGCCTCTGCCCCGATCTATCCAGGCAAAGTCGCTGAAGGGCTGTAATTCGGCCGGCGTTTCCAGATCCAGCAGGTTGATCCTCTGACAACGATAACGCAGATCGCTGAGAGACGTTGCTTTGTCGATGGGAATCCAGGGTCGATGGGTCTCCACCCAACGAATGTCGCGCTGCACTTCATCTGTGGTGTGACCCTCGAGATCGAACTGCTCCGCGAAGCCGAACAGGCTCGGGAGTGTTGTGAGACTGTGATCGCGAGTGACATCCACAATGTCGATGATGGTGATATTTTCTTTGCCTCGGTACTTACGAGTTCCCCGGCCGATCATCTGTGTGTACAGCAAAGCCGATTTTGTCGGGCGCGCCAGAATAATACCAGTAATCGAGGGTTCGTCATATCCTTCCGTAAGTACCATGCAATTGGCCAGCACTTGAATCCGGCCGGTGTGAAAATCCTCCAGGGCTTTTTCCCGTTTGGCGGGGTCCATATCACCGGTAACTGCAGCGGCTGGGATACCCGCCTCTTTGAAGGCATTTGCGACACTGTCGGTATGGGCCACATCCACACAGAAGCAGAGGGTCTTGCGGTCCTTTAGATTGGAGCGGAAGACGTCAACGACCAAATCGTTACGGGGCGTAGTATTGACAGCCTGGGACAAACGCGATGTCACAAAATCCCCCATGCGGGTTTTCACCCGAGACAGGTCGACATCGGTTTCGACCCGATAACCGGCGACGGGAGCGAGCCATTTCGCCTGAATCATTTCCGGCAAACTCCGCGAGAATGCGATTTCCTGGAAAACGGCATTGAGTCCCTGCCCATCTCCGCGTTTGGGAGTGGCTGTGAAGCCGACCAATAGCTTGGGGCTTTCGGGCGCTAATACACCGAAATACTCGAGTACGCGCTTGTAGGTCGCGGCCGTCGCATGATGGGCTTCATCAACCACAACCAGGAAAAACCGGTCTGGATCAAGACGTTGAATACGATTCGACCCCCGGCGACCCAGTGTGGGTACGCTTGCTATCACAACGTCGCAATCGGGGTGAGCGCTCCGGTCAGCCTGGTCAACCGCGACGTTTAACCCCGGATTAGTATCTTTGATCTTATCGTAAGCTTGATCAAGAAGTTCCTTTCGGTGAGCCAGAACCAGCATCTGTTTCTGCATGCGAAAATAGCGCGGAAATTTGGCGAAGATCACGGTTTTTCCGGATCCAGTGGGCAGGCAAATGAGTTGGCGCCGAACACCTGCCTGGTAGCGGTCCTTAATGGTCTTCAGACATTCGAGCTGGTAATCTCGTAGATGATACTCTTTCCTCATAGAAGCCTTCTCATAGCTCTTCCCTCCGCAGCATAATGCCTCCGCGTGTTTGAGTCAAGGCGCCTAGTGATTTTCCGTCATAAGCTGCCTCAACAACATTGGTAACCCTCCAGGAATGGAACGGCTCATGGGGACTTTTGCTCAGCACTTGATATGGAGGACGTATCCATGGTTCGAACCACACCGTGACGCTGCCTTGCAGGTAGAAATGTGATAGGTGTCGGGAGAGGAGAGGCTGTCCCAAAAGATCGTTGTGTCGGGGCTTGGCGTCGATGCAATCGATGGTGTGACCCGACGATCTTTCCAAACGGCTGCGGAGAGTACGCTCCAGGAACCGGCGGTTCTCACGACCTCCTCCGGATGTCGAAGGAACCACCGAAACATGCACTTGTGGGACAATCTCAGGCTGTCTGCCGCCCACGACACCCAATCGGACCGGCTCCAGGTTCGGCCAAAGTTATAGTTGAAAACATAAGCACGGTAAGATACCCTTCAGACGTATGTGGTACCGAGTCATTCTTTGTTTGACGCTTCTGCTGACGCCGGCAATGTTGGTAGCTCAGGACAGCAGCGGCCTGACCCCGGAACAGTTCGGGCTGTCGCACTTATCGGAGTATCTCAGTCTTCAGCCGGACGACATCAGCTTTCGACCCGACTACACCGAGCCGGATTCGTTTCGCTTGCAGATAATCGCCGACCTCATGCAGCACCCATTGCAGATGGTCGACTACACCGAAGCGCTGAGAGCGGCCCATGTTCCAAAACAACCGGAGGTGCTGGCCGGGATTTTGTTTACCGATCTGGCCGGGGAAAACCAAACTATGCGCGGTCGACCCTATCGAGGTAAACCAGCCGAGCTTCATCGCGAGTACAACCTTCACTACCGCGACGTCGATCTCAATCAACTGCTCACTCGCGCCGCCGCTTACCTGAACGTGGTTTTTCCGGGCTCAACTGAGATGATGCTTTCCGAACTGACACCGTCGCAACGCGAATTCCTTCGTCAGAAGTTCAAAGAGATCGTGGTTGTTCATGAGGAAGAAGAGTTCTTTACGGTGGAGCAAAGCGACTCGGTGGAAAAGGTGGAGGAGGGATACGCCGACGAGTTCGTTGAGTTCGGCTACAAAATCGACCCGGACCCGGTGGTTGCCGCCGGAATCGATTGCCTGCGGGAGATGATGTTAGAAGCTGGGAATCTGAAGCGACAGATGCAGTCGGGCAGCACTTCGATCAAAAAACTTCTCACCACTACCGGCTACCTGCCCGACAATGTCGACCGCGAATCCTATCTGGGGTTGCAGACCGGTTGGAAAATCGGCGGCGCCGGCAGTGATTACTACCAAGGGGAATACAGTTTCATTCTTGATTTGGGCGGCGACGATGTCTACGACCTCGAATACGACCCGGAACGTCCCCACGGAGTCATAATAATCGACCTGGGGGGCAACGACGCCTATCGCACCAAGAGTGATTTCGGGCTGGCGTCGGGTTGCTTCTCGGTCGGACTGCTGCTGGATTTCGGCGGAGACGACCGCTACGACGCCCGGTCATTCGCCCTCGGCAGCGGCTTCTTCGGATTCGGATTGCTCTACGACGCCGGAGGTGTCGATCGCTATGACGGCGACACCCATGTGCAGGGAGCGGCCAGTTTTGGCCTGGGGTTGTTGATCGACGAAGGCGGACGCGACATCTACAACGGCGCCCTCTACGCTCAGGGGTTCGGCTTCGTAAAGGGGATCGGCGTAATCTATGATACCGACGGCGCCGACAGCTACTACGCGGGCGGCAAATACAAAGACGTTCTGCGCTACAAGGACCACTACCTTTCGTTGTCGCAGGGATTCGGCTACGGTCTGCGCCCCTGGATGTCGGGCGGCATCGGCGGCATCATCGATCTGAGAGGGAGCGATTCGTACTACTCCGACATTTTCGCACAGGCCGCCAGCTACTGGTGGTCGCTGGGATTGATCTACGACTCCTCCGGCAACGACAACTACCAGGCGTTTCAATACGCCCAGGGCGCCGCCACTCACATGACACTGGGTATCCTGATCGACGACTATGGTTCGGATGTCTATTTCGGCAAGGGGTTGATGCATGGCTGCGGTCACGACTATTCCGCCGGGATCATTCTGGATCGCCACGGCGATGACACCTACACCGCGTATGATTTGTCACAAGGGGCCGGCTCGGCCAACGGTGTCGGTCTGCTTATCGATAGCGAAGGGAACGATCGGTATTTCGTCAAAAACCGACTGAACACCCAGGGGTACGGCAACCCGAGACGCGACTTCGGTTCCATCGGCTTGTTCATCGTTCTTGGCGGTGATGACCAGTACCTCGGCAACGGCCAAAACGACTACTATTGGCGCACCGACTCCAAATGGGGCGGCGGCATGGATATCGAACTCAACCCGCCTGATACCTCCGAGGCAAACCGATGAACCGGTCAAATGTGATAGCCATCATCGGGGTTCTAGTGTTATTGTTTGGCATGACTACATCCGCCGGAGCCGATGAAACCAGGACGAAATTCGACTCGCTGTTTGTGATCGCGTCGTCCGGCGAAGTGATGTTCCGGGAGATGGTCGAACCGGCCAAAGACTCTATCGCAGCTATGGGCGAAGAAGTGGCGCCCTGGTTGATTGACAAGTTCACCACCAAATCGGCACGCGATCGCTGGACGATCATCCACGTGCTCAAGCGGATCGGCTCACCGGCGGTGCCATACCTGGTGCGCGCGCTGAAACGGAGCGACGGTCTGGTAGTGCAGCGCGTGTGTTGGGCCTTAGGAGATATCGCTGACTCGACGGCGGTGGATCCACTTATCGACGTGCGTCATCATCAGCGCTGGCAGGTGCGTGACCAGGCTATCGGCGCCCTGGGCAAAATCGGTGCTTACCGGGCGGAGCCGGTGGTCATTGAGGCCTTGACCGACAGTATCGGTCAGGTGCGCAAAGCGGCCGCGGTGTCGTGCGGCAAACTGACTGCCGATGACGGCGCAGCGCGGCTGGTGCATTTGTTGGGCGATGATTTCTATGGCGCCCGCATGTCGGCTATGGAGTCGCTCTTGAAGCTGGACACCACTTTGGTGGTGGTGGCGCTTTCAGACTCTATCGCGTCAGATAACAATTTTGTCGGCGATCTTGCCTGTCGC
>JAUXBJ010000240.1 GCA_030619425.1 bacterium | reverse complement strand
TAGCGACGGTAGTATCTCCAAAACCATCTTATTTTATCTAACATCAGCTAACACTCCATTTCGATTCTTGAACTGCAAGTGGAACAGCTTTGAGTAATAGCCATCAGTCAGAAGCAGTTCAGAATGGTTGCCGCGCTCTATTATTTCACCGCGGCGAATAACCAGAATCTGGTCGACATCGAGAATCGTCGAAAGTCGGTGCGCCACGATTATCGAGGTGCGACCGGTCATAAGTTTCTTCAGCGAACCCTGAATGGTCCGCTCCGTCTCGGGATCGACCGAGCTGGTGGCTTCGTCCAGAAGCAGAATCTCCGGATCAGAGGCCAGGGCTCGTGCGAACGACAGCAGTTGCCGTTCACCACGACTGAAGTTGGCGCCTTTTTCCGACACCTCGGTACTGTACTTGTCCGGCAGCTTCTCGATGAAGCGATCCGCCTCGACCGTTTGCGCGGCGGAGACGACCTTCGCCCGATCAATCCCTTCCGAATCCAGCGAGACGTTCGATGCGACATCGCCGGGGAAGAGATAGATATCCTGCAAGACCAAAGCGAACTGCTTCCGCAGATCGGCTTTGCGAATATCGCGTATGTCTATTCCATCGAGAGTAATCCGTCCCTTCTGCGGATCGTACAGCCGCAGAAGCAGTGAAATCACAGTCGTTTTACCGCCGCCGGTGACACCGACCAGGGCAACCCGTTTGCCCTTGGGTATCTCGAAGGTGACATCCTTCAGGGCGTAGTTGTCGTCGTCGGTGTACGAGAAGGTGACGTTCTCAAACCGGATGGCCTTATTCAACCCCTCGAATTTCACCGGGCGGGCTGGATCAAGCAGCCGTTGCGGCGTGGCCAAAAGCGCGAAAATGCGTTTGGCGCCGGCGATTGCTCTCTGCACCGTCGACAACTGTTCCGATACCCGCCAGATGGGGTCGAACGATCGCCATATCAGAATTATGAACATGATGATCGTGCCGGACGTTATCAACTGCTCCTGCCGCCACTGGTCGCCGAAGAACAGCACCAGTGCGAACATGATCGATTCAAAGAAGAACACGGTGTTGAAGAACAGCACCACCGCCACGTTGACGTAGGTGTCTTCCCGGAACTTATCCTCGCAGACATTCCAGACACGCTTACGCGCGTAGGCGCCGCGGTGAAAGACCTGCACGATCGACATGCCGTGCAGAAACTCCGTCAGGGTTGCTGTCACCTCGGCCATCTTTTTGCGGACGTTCAGAAACCGCTTCGTGGTTTTTCGCTCGAAGATCACCACCAGCAGGGCTACTATCGGGACCACGCCCAACAGCAGCGCGGCCAGCCGCCAACTATAATAGAACATGACGCCGTAGATGCCGATGATCAACAGCAGGTCACCGACCACCAACACGACCGTGTTGGTGAACAGCATCCGCAGCGACTCGGTATCGGACTCGACCCGGGCCAGCAAACGTCCCACCGGATTCTTGTCGAAAAAGGATACGTCCAGCGACAGAATGTGATCAAACAGTTTGCGTTTCAGCGTCACCATCACTTCCTGGCCGATAGTCTCCAGCCGGACGCGTTGGATGTACTGCAACAGTATGGTCACGACCTGTATCCCGCCGATAGCCAGCGCCGTCATCAGAAGGCCGTTGAAATCGCCGTTTTTGATATCGGTGTCGACAGCGTTCTTCATCAGGATCGGCCAGTACAGCGACAGCAAGGTTGCTACCGCCAGGAGGATCAGGCAGAACACTAACCCACGGGTATGTTCCCTGAGTAGGGGAAGCAGCCGTCCGAAGGCTCTTTTGGAGCTGATATCTTTTTCTTCAGCGGTAGCTTGTTCGTCTTCGTAAAACTCGGCGCTCATCATTTCACCTTCGCAGCATCATGTTTATTCGCGTCGGCTCGGCGGAATGAACTCAAAACAAAACCCGCCGAACCAGTTTGGGCGCGGCGGGTTGCAAGTCTATATGTGAAAACTTTCACAATCGGTGCACACACCTCCCGCCACGATTAATCGGGACCATGAACGAGATATTTTTGTAGATCTGACTAAGCATCAAATTCTCCTCGTCGTTCAATTCGTAGCGGTTTAGCGTTTCATCTCAGTTAATGACGTTTCGATTTCCTAAAGGTTTCGACCAATTTATGGATTTCTTAATCGATGTCAAATGTTTTCTCGCTTTTTTGGTTCGCCTCTACCAGCCCGGTACCGGCATCTTGCCGGAACCGTCAGCGTTCATTATCCTTTGAGTGACGTTTCAAGCTATGAAACTGTGCAGCCTGAGTCAATCACCTTTTCATAGTTACAAATCTCACAGCAAGGGGAAGGTTGATAAAGTCCCTTTGGTTGTCATTGCGAGCGAGCCCGCCAGCGGTGGGCCAGTCTTACTTCCCCGTGCCGTCAGGTGTCCCTGCCTGACGGCTCTTGCGTACAATCGAACGGTGTCGGGCAGAGACACCCGACACCACGAACCGTCTGAGATTGCCGCGTCGTTCACGCGAAACGCGTGACGGACTCCTCGCAATAACGGCTCTCGGGGTTTTTCAACAAGGTCCAAGCTGTGGGGCACCCCACGCGGGCACAAAGCTCAACCTCGAAAACGATGTCACCCATGTGCTCTGCCGGTTGACTTGTCGCCGAGGTTTGGCTATACTGTCGGTCGCATCGTTGTCGAATCGGAGGTGTCACGCCATCGGAATCAGTCGGTTGTTCGATTTCACGCCAAAGCAGCTTGCTTTTGTAGCCCTGTTGTGCGCCACGTCTCTGTTGATGGGGAGCTATCTCTTCATTCGAACTTATGCCTGGCCGACCGACGATGCACCTCGGCTGTCGGTGGAAGTGTCAACGGACGCGGCCGATCATCGAGGGACATTCAGAGGGACGTTTATTCTCGATCCGAATCTGGCCCCGGCCGATTCGCTGGAACTTCTGCCCGGGATCGGCCCGGCCCTGGCCGACAGCATTGTGAAGTATCGCGCCATCCAAAGCTTCGACAGTATTGAGGACCTGCTCCGCATACCCGGCATCGGTCCCAAGACGCTTGACAGAATGAAACCGTATCTTGAGGTGGGTTCACAGTGAGCACGGCTCCGGTGAAAATCGGGATTGATGATCGCGGCCGCTTTTTCTACGTAGCGCGGGTTCGCCAGGACGCCGGGCGACCGAAGGTCGAAGCCCTGGCGCGTTTTGAGCGCTCGCTGGTGCGAAGTCATCCCATACTGGAGTCGGGTGAGTTACTTTTTTCCGTGGCCGATGACATGGTGAGAGTGAGCGACCTTCAATTGTCCGGCAGCGGGCAGTTCCAGAACGAACAGTTGGCGCGGTTTGAACAGTTCCAGTCGCTGTTGGATGACGAGACGGAATTCTGTCTGGATACTATGCCGTTGGGCGCCGACGGTGATCGCTCTTTGGGTCTGGCTGTCAGGCGTGCTCGGCTGAGCGAACTGGTCAGACCGTTCACTGCCTCCGTGGGTGCTGATCTGGCGAAAGCGCAGTTTGCTCTTCGGGCCGAGGCGCTCGGTCAGGGTTTTCTCTCGTTCGGACGAGGTGCACCCGGCGAGTTCATTTGTCTGATCGATTTCAACGACCGACTGGTCTCTGTCTGCTTTATCTACAGAAAGAAAATGCTCGGTGTCGCCCATCTGGTTACCAAGTCGTTTGATCTGACGACACCAACTGATTTCGAGCGCATGACTATTGAACTGAAGACGATCGTCAATTTCAAGTTGGCCGCGTTTTCCCGGCAGAGTATCAGTGTTCCGCTGTCGGCTTTGATTATTTCCGGCAGCGGACAGCAGGAACATGCCCTGGAGATGCTGAAGAAGTATTTCCCGGTTCAGATCAGTGAGGTCGGTATCTCAAGCGGCTTTTTCCCGCAACCGGACAGGATTTCGCAGATTCCGGCCGGAGAGTATCTGGTAGCCCTGGGTCTCACCGCGCTGAAGGGGGATCGGTTTCAGTGATAATAGGTTGCATTTCGGAATCCTTTTGTTTAGCTTGATCGGTAGTTATTGCGTATGACGACTTCAAGAAACCGCTCGAAACTGGCCATTTATCCCGGTTCTTTTGATCCGATAACCCACGGTCATCTGTCATTGGTGGAACGGGCTACCAAGCTATTTGACAGAGTGGTAGTGGCGGTGGCAGCCAGCGCCGGCAAGGAACCGTTCTTCACTCACGATGAACGCATCCAGTTGGTCAGGCAGTCGATCGACGAGAAGCCTTATGCGACTCAGGTCGAGGTGATCGGGTTTTCAGGTCTGCTGGCCGACCTGGCTACGGAATCGAATGCTGCCGCCATCATTCGTGGTTTGCGGGCGATCTCCGATTTCGAATACGAGTTTCAAATGGCCCTGATGAATCGCAAGCTGGCCCGCACTATCGAGACCGTTTTCCTGATGCCGGCCTTGTCGTGGGTGTACTTGTCATCCACCATCGTCAAGGATGTAGCCACTCACGGCGGCGATGTCAGCGAACTGGTGCCGCCGGTAGTGTGGCGGGCAATGTGCGATAAGAT
>JAUXBJ010000293.1 GCA_030619425.1 bacterium | reverse complement strand
CGCCGAGTGATTTCGTCGGCCAGGTAGAAGCCTTCGTCCGATAGTCGCAGGTTGCCGCGATCGGGCACCAGGTGACCGGACTCGACCAGTATACGATACTGTTTTCGATCCAGTCGATCCTTGAGCGGTACACCGAAACGTTGCGAGAACCGTCTGCGGTTGATTCCCTGGGTTGTGCGTAGTCCCAAAAGGATCGCCTCGGTCATGCGTTCCTCCAACCCGGATTCATCGATCACACGCGGCAGCCTCCCGGTCTGGAGTTCGTCGAGATAGGTTCTCAGGTCGGCAGCGTTGGCGAAGCGTTCGGAATCCATGAAGGAGTGCGCGGACGGTCCCAGGCCGAGATACTCATCTCCCTCCCAGTAGCCCAGGTTGTGTCGACACTCGAAACCGGGCTTGGCAAACGACGAAACCTCATAGCGTTTGTAACCGGCCTCCTCCATTTGCTGCGCGCCGCCGCGGTACATGGCGTGGGCAAGCTCCTGATCCGGCAGTCGCAGGGTTCCGGCGGATACCTTTTCAGCCAGGCCGGTGCCTTCCTCGACCGTCAGTTGGTAGAACGAGATGTGCGGTGGTTCGAGATCCAATAGTTGATCGAGATCCATAGCCAGCATGCCTGAGTTCTGCCCCGGCAGGCCGTAGATCAGGTCCACGCCGAAATTGGTGAAACCGAGGGCGTTGGCCTGGTAGACGGCGCGATGACTGTCATGGGAACAATGGCGGCGGTCGAGCACTTTCAACAATCGTGTGTCGAACGACTGAATCCCGAACAACGGGCGGTTGACACCAAGATGCTGATAGAACTCCAGCAAGTCCAGGCTGACCGACTCGGGGTTGGTCTCGATGCTGAATTCGAGATGGTCGCTGACGCTAAAACGCCGCTTGACCGTCTTCAACCATTCAGCCAGAAGATCGCGCGAGGCCAGCGAGGGGGTGCCGCCGCCGATAAAGATCGAGGTTACTTCGCGATGATCGTTTGCATACTCGCTCGCGAGCAGATCGGTTTCAGTCGCGAGGGCGCCGAAAAACTGCTCTTCGAGTTTTTTGTCGTAGAGCTCCTTATAGAAATCACAGTAGGAGCAGCGATTGCGGCAGAAGGGATAGTGGAGATAAAGTCCGAGTGACATGAGTTAGAGAGCAGCGCCGAGGCGGTCCCAGCGGACGTGCGTGGGGAAATTGTACAATCCCCACCCGACCCACCGAACAGCATCAACTACGTATGGAAACCCCCAGCCGGGAGCATCAGGATCCGGTTGCCAGGACCAGTACACAAACACCGCCTTACCCCTGATGTTCTCCAGTGGTACCGAACCCCAGAAGCGACTGTCGCGGCTGTCGTCGCGGTTGTCGCCGAGCACGAAGTACTCATCGAGCGGCACCACGTAGGGACCGAAATTGTCCCGGAACGACAGATCGCCCGGCATAATGCGCCCGTCGGTGTTCTTCGAGGTCGCCGGGATGGCGGCCACTTCTTCATCGACGTAGACGATTTTGTCAGCCAGTTGAACGGTCTGACCGGGCAGCGCCACGATGCGCTTGATGAAGTCTTTGCTGGGGTTGTTGGGGTACTTGAAGACCACGATGTCGCCGGCTTGCGGACCCTGGCCGAAGGAATAGGCCAGCTTGTTGACGAAGAGGTAGTCCCCTTCGTACAGAGCGTTCTCCATCGAGGCCGAACTGACCCGATAGGCGCTGACGACAAAGACTCTCAGGAGGATGGCGGCGAACAAAGCCAGCAGTCCGGTCTCAAGATACTCGCGCCAGAGCGGTTTCTGGGGTTTGCGATCGAGAATCTTGACGGACTCGCGCTGAACCTCGGCCTGAGTAATGTCCTGTATCAGGAAATCCTTATCCATACTTTTGAAGTTATCGGTTTTGTCCCCCGATACTTAACGTCGGAGGACTGTTTTTCTCATCTTTCGCATAGATAAATATAAGCCCGACTTACAGATACTGCAACGGGAAGTTGGGGGGGTAACGTAGGTCAGGAGCCCTGCGCTCCAGACAATAATGTGGTCGGCGTGCGTCCACGTGCGCCGACAAGGGCCCCTTCTCCCTTGACTCACAACGAGTAGATAGCTAACATAAGGGCGATGGGCTCGGTTTCTCCTGGTCTAACAGGAAATCAAGCGTGGTGTTGCGTCACCAAGTGGAGGTTTAGTAGCATTGGGTATTGGCAACGAGAAGGCTCGTACATACGACCTTGTAGTGTACGGCGGGGACAAGGCGGGATTCACCCTCCCTATTCCAGTCATTGAGGATACTAACTTCACACTTCACTTCGAGCCATATGACACATCGCGTCGGCTGAACGAATTCGATGGCGCTGTAATCTTCCAAGGGATTTTTGAACGATTCGGCACTGGTGAGAATGCGTGGGGACATTCATACGTGAAGAGCTGGTGCGACCGAGACGAACTAGACAAAAGGAAAAAGGAACTTGAACTCCTTTTGCGCAAAAAAGGTATGGTCTGCTTCCTCCTTCGTAGGCCATTCTTAGACAAGGCCGAAGGAGAGGACTTTAGCGACTTCGATCTTGCAAAGCAGCACCTGAACTATCCAAACCTCCATCGTGACGACCTCCCACGTCGCTTTACAAAGCAGGAGGTTATGCGAGATGAACTCCGTAGGTTCTTTGAGGAATTCGGGGCGGCGAACAGCTATTTCGTAAACCGCAATAGAGACATCGATTGGCGAGTTATAGCCAGAATCGGGAATTACGTTACATCAATGGTACTTTGGAGGAAAATATTCTTCATACCTGTGCTGGTGCCTCGTGCGGGTCGGACTGGCGAGTTCTTTCAGCTGCTGTGTGACGGATTGGTCGCCGCGCGCAACAAACTACTGCTAGATGTACCGGAATGGGTGAATGAATTCCGCTTCAATCACGAAGACTCTCTTGTAGAAAGGCGCAGAAAAGCGCTCCAAGAAGCCGAGGCAACGGCGGATGATTTGGCTCAACTAGGACGCTTCAAGCGGCTTTTGGTGCTTGATGGAGAGAACCTAGTAGACGCGGTAAAGTATGTTCTGGTGGAAGGATTCGGTCTACGAGTGGACGCCTACGACGAGTTCAGGGAAGACTTGAAGATACTTGATCAAGAGGGGAATCCAATCATTCTAGTTGAGATCAAAGGTACGAACCGTGGTGTCAAGCGAGAACACGTCAACCAGACAGACAGTCATCGTGAGCGCGCGAGTCTACCTCCCGACTTCCCGGCAGTCCTTATCATGAATACGCACATCAAGAACTCCCGAACTATCGAGGAGAAAGATCAGGAGATTGCTACGGAGCAGGTCATACGTGCGGCCAATACCAACGTTTTGGTGCTACGAACACTTGATCTGCTGTCTCTTCTGAGAATCTACTTGGCAGGTAATCTCCCCGCTGATGGTTTTCTGAAACTGTTAATAACGGCGGCGGGCTGGCTAAGAGTGGTCGGGGACGAGATCGAAGTGCTTAAAGAGTAGCGCTGGGTGCCCAAGGCCTTTCCCTGGGATTCTACATATGTGTGCGTGAACCCAACGCAAGCAATGCGGCACCCCATCACTCAATGATTGGTGCTACGGACACACCGGCGCGGGGCCCGCGTTGAACATGTAGTCGACAAGGTAGACCAAATCAGCGATGTCGACCTCGTCCTCACCGTCCACATTGGCGGCATCCATCACGACCGGGGGAGGACCTTCGTTGAACATCCAGTCAACCAGATGCACGAGGTCAGCAATGTCGGTGACAAAGACCATCGCGCTATCCCCCCCCTCTTTACACTTGCCCCGAAATCCAGATTGTCTTAGTTTGGCGGTGATGTTCTATCACCGGACAACTCGCAAAAACAGAAGATACCAAACGGTATATTGCCGTTCAACCATAGTGAGGCGACGTGGAATTCATAGGGCACATCATTAACGAGGCGACAGGCTACGTTTGGGGCTGGCCGGATATTTTTCCGGCTATGATCAT
>JAUXBJ010000406.1 GCA_030619425.1 bacterium | reverse complement strand
CACCGTTCCGGGCTCTCAGACAGTCTTCGCGATCTCGGCCATCCTCGATTATAGTCATCTCCGTTCGCGGGTATTTCTCCTTTACCAGACGGAATGCCTTGGTGAGACAGCCAAGGGCAGCTTGATCGCCAGGAGGAAGTGTCGTCAAGATTCCGGGTTGTACGGAGTTTATCAGGCGGTCACTGAAGGCGCCATCGGCTATCGCCTCGGGGATCACATGAACAGAGTAACCATTCCGAGCCAGGTTGGCCGCAGCCTGCTCCGATGGCACTACGGCGACCGCGCTCAAAGTTAGAATCACGCGCAGGGTGAACGGCAGGTTCTCATCGTCAAGACGGTCGATACAGTCACGCAAATCAACCAACAAAGGCTTGCCGAAAAAGCGAGCGATAAGAGCCTGCATGACGACCAGCAAAGTCCACAATCCCGGTTTGGACAGATGACAATGGACAATGTCGCATCCCGGCAACGACCTTACAAACCTGCGCAGCAAATCGAGGGCTGCCAACGGACCGGTCGCGCGATTGTTTCCCTGAGCATCCGGCAACTGACCCAAAGTTTGCAGCCACCCGCGATCAGCCAGGAAATCTTCGAGTAGCGTCTGCTGCTCGGTAGTGCAAGCCGACCCAGGCCGCCCACTGGCTACCATCAGAATTGAAGCTGGTTGTGCTGTACGTCTCTGCATTAATCAAACCGTCAGTTAAATACTTCAACCTTTGTACCCGCTGGTTCCATTCTGGTTGACAGAAAATGAAAGCCTGAACTGGGAATCAGGTCGAAATCTGTGTCAACTCTATCGTTCTATCAGCAATATCGGTTGTCATAATGATTCCGCCAATAGAGCCGATAAGAGTATGAAAACGCCCAAAGGGGGCTTTGACTGTCGAACCACGACCGGCATTTGCAAGGGAGAATGGATGTTTACCTCCAAACTGACGAAACTAACCATGATCATGATCTATACCGGGACCGCGATGCTCTCGGTCCTCTCTTTCTTCACCAGCTTTTACGGTATGGAGATCCTCCTTGACACGCCACTGGCTCTGATCGGCTCGCTCGGTTTGCAGATTGCGCTCCTGGGGATTGCCTGGAGTTTGATGAAGAACAAGGATAGCCGAGGCGCCTACCTGACCGTGTTTGCCGTAGCCGCGACCTTCTCGGTGTTCTTTTCCTACGCCAATTTCGACTCCGTCCTAAAAGCGCCGACTCGCTCGGCCAATGCTCGCGGAGATTATACTGTCGAGGCTCGACCTGCTCTTGATGCTTACAGTTCCATTGCCAAAAATGCGGCTCTGCACGGACACTACCAGTTAGAGCGGCTGAATCGTTTGGTCATAATGGAGCAGGAGAAGGGCTGGTCCACAGTCAGCGACGAAGGAATGCGAGACGGCTATGTCCAGTCAGTAATTGACGGCGCCCGTCACACGATCGGTTCCTGGGAGGATTTGCACGGTGCGGAGTACAGTCAGGGCGCCGGGTACGGAATCATTACCGATTTTCTTGAGAGTGGCCTGAACCAGGCTCAGATGGCTGTCGGCCGAATCGAGGATTACGCGGCCGCGACCGACTCGGCGATGTTAGCGCTGAGTACCGGGTTGCCGGTCGAGGATCAATACCGCCTGGTCAACAATGCCTGGGTGACGTTTCCGATAAGTGAAATCGGGATGTTGGGCGGCGACCTGCCGGCCCTGCCGTTGCCGCCGGAGATGGTTGAATTCGTCGAACAGCCGACCAGCCGTCAGGAGGCGTTCATGCTGGTGATCGACGACCTGTTTGAGATGGATTACCTGGCGGCGTTTTCGCTCGCTTTGGCGCTGGCAATCGATCTTATCGTCATCCTCATGGCCCTGGCCGGGAGCCGCTTTCTCGAAGGGCCGGACTTCGTTTTCGATCGCGTCAAACGCCATTCCGCCCAACAAATCCGAGAGGTTTCGCTCGATGATTCTGAGACGTTTGCCGTTGCGTTGAGCAATAATATCGCCCGGTATCGGCAGGCTATCACCTACCGTCTTGATCTCGCCCGCGTACTGGCCGACTATGAAGTCGCCCGCAAGAAGGCCGCCGTCACCTTGAAACGCGGCCCGGAGGAGCACAGTCCGGAAAAGCTGCGTCCAAAGAAACAATGGATGCCGAAGATTAGTCTTCCCATGAATATTAAGACAAGACTGGCCGGCTGGATAGGCGGTGAAGGACGTTCGAAATCTGAGGCTTCACCAGTTGGCGAGTCGAACGAGTCCGCATCGACCGAAGAGAAGAAGCGCGAGCCAGTCGTCACCTGACAGGTGCACAACGCCGACCATTCCCTCGCCCACACTCTGTCATTCCCGCGCAGGCGGGAATCCATCTTCTCTGTTTCTGTGCGGAATAATCCACGATATGGTGCGCCACCCTTCGACTCCGCTCAGGATGACGTTGGGGGGAAGCTCAGGAT
>JAUXBJ010000085.1 GCA_030619425.1 bacterium | reverse complement strand
GGCGGTCTCATTGCACTCCTTTTAGTCGCCGTTTTGGACCCTGAGGCTGAATTGGACAGCGTGTTTCTCAGCGCCTTTGCCTACGGTTTCATGGCCAACATCTGTTACACTGGCGGATGGATTGTAGAACTACTCATCAGGCCATTCTGGCAGACCGAGGCCGACCGCATGGGCCCCACTCTTTTTGCTTATGGACTGATCTTCTCAGTAACAGTCACAGTTCTCGGGCCGTTGTTACTTCTCATGCTTGGGCTGATCGTGCGGTTGGCGTCCTGATACCCCCACATTTTCAACATTGACAGACCCACTGCACCACGCGTATTGATCCGATAGAGAAATAACCACCGGCCCCATCCGGCCACTAACATCGCGGAGGTAAAATCATGCATCTTCTCACAATTACCATTGCCATCAGCCTGGCGTTAAGCTGCACGGCGTCAGCAGGGGAGTCCCCCCAATTCCAACGTCCCGTGCACACTTACTCGATCGTTGCCTACGACAGCACCACCGGGCAGTTCGGCGCGGCGGTGCAGTCGCATTACTTTCGAGTGGCTGATGTTATCTGGGCCAAAGTCGGTGTGGGCGCGGTGGCGACCCAGTCGTTAGTCGATTTCAACTATGGTCCCCTCGGCATTGAGATGATGCAGGCCGGCAAGAGTGCGACGCAAGCGCTGGAAGGGTTGCTCGCAAGCGATCCGCAAAGTCGGGTGCGGCAGGTGGCCATGATCGATAGAAGCGGCCAGGCCGTTGCGCACACCGGGAGTCATTGTATCGCCGAGGCGGGGCATCACGTTGGACACAACTATTCGGTGCAGGCTAATCTCATGGAAAATGCTACCGTCTGGCCGGCCATGGCCAAAGCGTTCGAGAGTACCGAGGGTGACTTAGCCGAGAAGATGCTGGCCGCACTGGACGCTGCCGAAGCCGAAGGTGGTGATATCCGGGGGCGTCAGTCGGCAGCGCTTCTGGTGGTCACCGGCGAACCCACCGGACGCGATTGGAGCGATCGGTTGTTCGACCTGCGGGTTGACGACTCCCCGGAACCGTTGGTGGAGTTGCGGCGTCTGGTCGGGATTGCACGAGCCTACGACCACATGGATCAGGGTGATCTGGCCATCGAGGTAGGTGATTTCGAGACGGCTGAAAAAGAATACGCCATGGCCGCCGATCTTGCTCCCGGGAACCTCGAAGTACGCTACTGGCAGGCCGTGACTTTGGTCAGTGTCGGCGAGACAGAACGGGCCCTGCCGATATTCAAGGATATTTTCACTCAGGACGCCCGTTGGCGCGAACTCATACCGCGCTTGGTGAAAGCGGAGTTGCTCCCGGATGACAGCTCCGTGATTGAGCTGATTATGAGCCAGTAGTAGTTTCAAGCAAACCATGCAACAAACCAGCCACCGGCTCGGTACCGATGGTCTGTCTGACCGGCTGGGAAATACTCTGAGTACAGGGCAGCGCAATTCGTACCCCCTCCCGTTCCGCGGGCATAGGTGAACATTACTGATCGGAGGACGCCGCGTAGCGGCGAGAGACACCGCTTGACGGTGTCCGTTTCCGGTTGACACTCCCCGAGACCTGCCCTAAATTACCAACCCATGAATACACCGAACAAGCTCACCCTGTTGCGAATAATCATAGCGCCAGTGTTCATGTACTTCTTTCTGTTTGATAGTTTCTACATGCGGCTGATCGGCCTTGCCTTGTTCGTGATCGCGGCTCTCACCGATCTGGCCGATGGGCATTACGCGCGCAAGTACGGCATCATCACCGGCTTTGGGAAGTTCATGGATCCGTTGGCCGACAAGATCCTGGTGTCGTGCGCGTTGGTATCGTTTATCGCCCTGAAATACGTCTCACCGCTGCCGGTGATGCTGATCATCGGACGCGAGTTCGCCATCACCGGCCTCAGGCTGCTGGCCGCATATCGCGGTGTGGTCATCCCCCCCACCTGGTGGGCCAAGGTCAAGACCTTCCTGCAACTCACGGTGGTCGGCGGGGTAATCGGATATGTCAGCTTGATAACTACACTGGAACATTTCAACAGCCCCGCTCTGCAACTCTTTCAGTTTGACCACTACTTCTACTTCAACCTGTTACTCTGGGGGGCTGCCGTGATAACAGTGTGGACCGGTATCGACTATGTTATTAAATATTTCTTTATGATCAAATCAGTGTTAAAGTGAAATCATCATGAAAGACTCCCTCATCAGGCTGATCGCCACAGGTTTGTATTCCGGTTATGGCTGGCCGTACCCCGGCACCTGGGGAACGATCCCGGCCTGGCTCATAGCATACTTTCTCATTGCGGGCAACCAGTGGGTGCTGGCGCCGGCCGTCGTTGTCTGTTTTATCGTATCGGTATGGAGTGCCGGTGGCGCTGAGAAGATGTTCGGCCACGATGCGCGCAAGATCGTAATCGACGAGTGGGCCGGGATGTTCGTGACGTTATTGTTCGTGCCGTATTCGCTCACCAATTATGCGATTGCTTTTTTCGCATTTCGGGGTTTCGATGTCGTCAAAATCCCGCCCGCGGCGCAGTCGGAAAAACTGCCCGGTGGCTGGGGAATAACAGTGGACGACATCGTCGCCGGTGTGCAGGCGAACATCGCCACTCGTTTGATCATCTACGGATTGGAGAAGTACCTGTCAGGACAGGGGTGAGCTTGCTCAAAGGAAACGTTGCATCATGGACACCGAAATAATCACTATCGGCGATGAGTTGATTACCGGCCATACGGTCAATACCAACGCTGCCCTGATCGCTCGTTACGTGACCGATCTCGGGTTCAGCGTGCGTTACCAGACGTCGGTCGGTGACTCGCTGGAGTCTATGGAAGAGGCCTTCCGGCTCGCGCTCAAACGGGCGCGCCTGGTGATAACGACCGGCGGTCTGGGGCCGACTCATGACGACATTACCAAGAAGGCGATCGTCCGCTTGTTCAAACGTAACCTCATCTTCCATCAGGAAATTCTTGACGATATCCGAGCGCGCTTTGCCAAACGCGGCGTCGAGATGCCGGCCATCAATCAGAACCAGGCGTTGTTACCCCAGGGAGCTACCTTGTTTCCCAACAAGCATGGTTCCGCGGTAGGGCTGTGCATCGCCGAGGAAGGGCGCATCTTCATCTCCCTGCCGGGGGTGCCGTTTGAGGCGGATCAAATCATGGTTGATGAGGTGATGCCATACCTTCGAGGGATTCAGACAGCGCAGGCGACACGGATCATGAAACTGCGTACGACCGGCATCTATGAGTCTAAACTGGCCGATAAGATCAGTCATGATCTCAAGCTCGAACCCGGCGTCAGACTGGCTTATTTGCCATCGTACAGCGGCGTTGATCTGCGCATCATGGCCACCGCCGAGAACGCAGAGGCGGCCGGCGACAAGGCTCTGCGACTGGTTCGGTATCTGGAAGATACCTGCGGCCGCTACATCTATGGGCGTGATGATGACAGCCTGGAAGCGGTGGTCGGACAACTGTTGGCCGACAACGACAAAACGCTGGTCGTGGCGGAATCCTGTACCGGCGGAGAGCTGGGTATGCTGATCACGTCGGTGAGCGGTTCGTCGAACTATTTCCTCGGTGGCGTCATCGCTTATGCCGACGATGTGAAAGTTGAGCAACTCGGCGTGGACGCGGCGATCCTTGAAGAACACGGCGCCGTCTCCGAACCGTGCGCGATAGCCATGGCCGTCGGTTGCCGCAAACTGTTGAAAAGTAGCTACGCTCTTTCGATCACCGGTATCGCCGGACCGGCCGGCGGCACCGACGACAAACCGGTAGGAACGACCTATATCGGCCTGGCCTCCGGGCACGCATCGTATGCTCGGAAGTTCAACTTCGGCGCCAAGCGCGATACCGGACGCTCGCGAGCGTCCTACGCTGCGCTGGAGTTGTTAAGGCGGGAGATTCTCGACATCAAATGATGCGACTGTTTATCGCCCTGCCGTTGGGGCTTCAAGTGGAACGCTACCTGAGTAGCATCATCGACGAGTTGAAGCCACACGGTGGGTCCGTCAAGTGGGTCGCGCCGCAGAATGTTCATCTGACCGTTCGCTTCCTCGGCGACACCGAGGAACAGCGGGTGCCGAAGATCAGGCAACTGCTTGACAAAGTCGCATCAGAACATCCAACCGTTGCAACAACAATCGATTGCCTCGGCGCTTTTCCAAATCTCAGACGACCGCGTGTCATTTGGGCCGGCATTCACGATAACGTCGACCTCCTCGAAAAGCTCGCGCGACAGGTGGAGTTAGGTGTGCGCAAACTGCGCTTCGAGAAGGAGACCAAAGGTTTCAGGCCACATCTTACGCTGGCGCGCATACGTAAGCCACAGGGTTTGGAGCAACTGATTGCCCACCTGGAATCGTTCGCGTTGGAACCGCAAGTGTTGACTCTCGACCGACTCGTTCTGTTCAAATCAACTCTCACGCCGAAGGGACCCATCTACGACCGCCTGCACGAAGCTATGTTGGGGCAGGAGCGGTTCGGGGATTGAGAACAGCAACCTTCTTGACACATCTGCCTACATTGCCCTGGGTGGCCCACCCCGCCTAGGCGGGGCTGTGGGATTGGCCTACAACACTGCAGCCAGCCTCGTAGGGCGGGTCCGTCTTCGAACCCGCCGAGAGCAAACTGATCGTTAAGAATTTAGAATCCTCTCAAGATGCAACTCCAAGTCGACTTCATCAACCAAGCCTGAGGTGCTTGGTTTTTTCAGAACTTCCGGAAAATGACATTGCAGCCACGAACTTGTAATCGGGCTAATGATTCCACAGCGATCTCCCTCCGAATCGTCGCCATAAAGGAGCTTCACGATCATGTACTCCTGGCCTCGATGAAGAACCATAAGTCTCAAGACAAAACTCTGCACACCCTCTGCGTAACAGGCGTTCCAAAAACGGAGTTCGAGAATTCCCCTGCCGGTTTGCAATGGCTGAATGTTTTCTACTCGAATTGGTGAGTAGTATCGACTACCGGTGTATCCCGGCAACATCTCCCACGCATACCAGCGATGCTTCTCCAGTGTGAATAGATCCTCGACCACGGAATTCCCTTCAGCTAATCAATTCTGCATACAATCTTTGTTGTGGTCCTACGCATCAAACAGCAAGCTGAGGGAACCCGCTGTCGCTTTCGCTTTTACTCACGCTTACTTCCGTCTTTGTTCGAGAAGTCCAGTTCGGATATCCTTTGTCGTTCGCTGGGCATAAGATTCGATTGCTCGTAAAGAAACTTCGCGTAGACCCACAGACCTTGATCGAATCGCTTATATTTGAGTGACTCAAGGTCAGTGAACTCAATAAGTGCATTGATGACAGAGACGTATTGCTGATAATCGCGAAGGACAGCCTGAGTGAAACGCGGACAGAATCTGAGTCGTTTATTGAGTACTGTGAGTAGCCTCATCACAAGATTATCATAAATCGGGAATTTGGTGGGTTCGTGAAGAGCAGTGTACTTTGTGGCGAAGGAATAGAAATCTATTCCCTTACCTGTTTTCTTAGTCCTTATACCATGTCCGCGTCGGATATCGTCAACCAGCGAGAGGTCACCATCTGTCAAACGTATGTCTGCGTCCGTCTTGAGAATGTGCCTCGCAATCCTTCCCGTATCATAAATCTGAGTGGAATAGACCAAATTGATGAGGATGACTTTCGGAAGAACACTTAGAATACTATCATTCCCCTCGAATTTCTCGATCGCAGCTGCGATTACGCTATCGGACAGGGAGAATTGTATGTTCTTACTGAACAGATCAGCGCAGTGCGTCAGGATTTCTCTAATCCGGTGTTGTTCTTGACCGTCTCTACGCATTCCGCAAAATATAGCAGGGTCCACGTTGTGTCAAGAGCGTCAGTCCCGCCGACACCACAGTTGACAACACGCCATGATTGGGCTATTCTTGAAGCTGCAATTGCACTTGTAGGAGATAGATGTGTCGAAACTGGTTCTGTTCATATTGCTTACTTCCCTTTTTCTTGTTATGGGTACGAATGTCTCAGCCGATGAGATCATACTCAAGAAGGAGATCTTTCAGGGATGGAAGTACTCGGTCGACAGCGGCGATACCTATCAGGACGTCGGCGCCAGGGGCACATCCTTGCGAGAACTGATGACCGGCAATGAACGTGCCGTGTTTGAAATGGAACGTTACGGTAAGCGGAAAGTCCTGGCCGCATTCATGGGCTACACCTGTGGCGCCATTGTTGCGGGGTTGTTAATCGTGTCCGTCTTCGATACTTGGCGGGACGAATACCAATACCCTCTGATAGCAGCGATAGGTGTCGGGGTCATATCGAATCTATGCAATAATTCAGCTACTAACCATCTCAAGGAAGCGGTGCGGGTTTACAATCGAGATCAGAAGCGGTTGTCAATGGCAGTATGTTTGAGTCCACAATTAGTGCCGCATAAGGTCGGCGTCGGTTCGGCCTTGAGAATATCATTCTAATGTGATGTATGGAAGACAAACGTAAAGAAACCACAATCAAGCTGACCGCCGAAGTCAGTTGCGCCGGTTGAGCGTCGAAACTGGCGCCAAAGTTTTTGGCGCAGGCACTCAAGGGACTTCCCGAATGGTCGCACCCGGATATGCTCGTCGGCTTCAATCATGCGGACGACGCTGGTGTCTTCCGGATCAACGAGCAGCAGGCACTGGTCCAGACGGTCGACTTTTTTCCGCCGATCGTCGATGATCCGTATCAGTTTGGTCAGATTGCCGCCGCCAACGCGCTGTCCGATGTTTACGCTATGGGAGGACGACCACTAACAGCTTTGAATATCGTCGGCTTCCCGGTCGGATCGATGCCGGATGAGTTTCTCACCGAGATCCTGCGCGGGGGCGGTGACAAAGTTGCCGAAGCGGGAGCGGTGGTGGTAGGGGGACACTCGATCAAGGACAAGGAACTGAAATACGGCATCGCGGTGACCGGAGTGGTTGATCCGCGGCGCATTATCACCAACGGCGGCGCGCGTCCGGGCGACCACCTGTTTCTCACCAAACCGCTCGGTACCGGGTTAATCACTACCGCCATCAAGCGCCGCGCCGT
>JAUXBJ010000021.1 GCA_030619425.1 bacterium | reverse complement strand
CGGGTGAAACCGGTTATCAGGACTATCAACGGTCGGATCGCTACGAAGAACTGTTTCGCATTGTCTATCACAAGGACGATATCTCAATTCACGTTACCGATTCCAATCGCGAAATCACGACTCAATTCGCTCGCAAGAGCGTGACGATCAAGAACGGGGTCGTCAGTGCCGACGGCGTACCCATCTTCGACAAGGACGGGTTGATTCTGGAGGGGGTGAGGCGCAATCTTGAGGAAGTCATCGATGTCGGTATTCTTGATGAGGGTGATTATTTCGCCATCTCGTTCTTGACCGTCCCCGGTGAATCGAGCCGCGTGACTCGTCTCAAGAAAGGCAATCGAATCAGCTTCGATCAACCCATTGTCATTGAGGAGGACGAGTTTGTCCGAGGACTCGCGCTCAGTGTTATTGGCGATATCGAGGTCTACGGCGAGGTCAACAAGGACGTACTGTCTCTTTTCGGAAATGTGTACGTAGGACCGGCAGCGGTGGCTCGAGGTGATCTGGCTACCCTGACCGGCCGGGTCGACGCGGCGAGAGACGCCACCGTGTACGGCGAGATGTACACCCATGACGAACGCCGCGTCACACTCCGTCATCGCTTCCGTCGCCGAGTAGACCGCTTCGACATGACCGGAGCCCTCGAGTACAACCGAGTCGATGGTTTGCTGCTCGGTCTCGGTTGGGAGTTCGAGGATCCTGATTCACTCCTGCCACAAATTTGGATGGATGGTGCGTACGCCTTTGCTTCGGAGAGGTGGCGCTTCGATTTCGGTCTGGAGCAAACAATCCTTCGGAATCCAGCTCTGGCTGTCGGTGGGGAATACTACCGCCACTTGGTTTCGGAGGATGACTGGCTGTTGAGTGACTGCGAGAACACCGCCTTCGCGCTGCTGGTCGGTGAGGATTACAAGGACTACTATGAAGCAGAGGGCGGCTGGGCTTATGCGCGTTTCCGACCTGTGAACACAACCCTGCTTCAAGTTGGCTATAGTTACGAGGAAACCAAGTGGCTCGCGGCTCACCACAATCTGTGGCATCTGTTCGGTGGCAACAAGAGGTTCGCCGACAATTACGCCACCGTCGACGGCAGCTACCAAACTGCCCTGATTAGCGAAATCGATTCGACAACCAACGCCTACCTCTCCGTTGACCTTGACTGGGATACCGGCGATCCGGATGATCGGTTCGGCCGTTCCTCATGGCGGCTCGCATCTTCGCTGGAGTACGCTCACCCCGACTTGTCGTCAGACTTCGACTACCGTCGGTACACCCTTGCTCTTACTCGTTTCCAAAAAGTGCACCGGCGCTCGATGTTGATTCTGCGGGGAATGTACGGCGGCAGCGACGGCTACCTTCCGATCTACAAGCGGTTCTTCCTGGGTGGTCTCGGTACCCTTCGCGGCTATGACCACAAGGAGTACATGGGCACCCGCTTCTGGATGGCCAACGCTGAATACCGTACGCGCTTTCCGGCCACCGATATTGCGACATCGATTATTTGGGATATGGGCCAGATTGCCAACGAGACAAGTCTGGGCGATGACATCGAACTTAAACACTCGCTGGGGATTGCTCTGTCGTTCGGCAGCGATTTCCGCATTAGCCTCGCCAAGCGGCTGGATAGTTCCGACGACGACGATCCCAAAATCTATGTCCGCCTGGCCCAGGTCTTTTAGAAGGATAGAACCAGGCTGCACCAGGTATGCAGAAAATCTTGCATCTAGTGCGATTGCTGACGGTGGCGGTACTTCTCATCGCCCCGGCCCCTGACGGGCACAGCGCCGAGCAACTGGACTTCGGTGTTTTCGACAACGAACCACAGTTGGCAGCCTGGCTGGACCTGGCTCCGCTGATGTCGTCGACCCGAGTTGACAATATCCACGACGGAATCGATCTGGTCATTGATTTCCAATTGACCCTGAAACGTCCTCGACGCCTCTGGGGCGCTGAGACGATAGAAGTTAAGGGTGGGATGGTGAGAATTGGATATCGAATAATCACCGAGGATTTTGTTCTCCAGACGGGCGGCAAGGATTTCCAACAGTCCGGCAGATTCGCCACGCTGGCTGGAATGCATCGATTCCTGACTGACTCAGTGGTCATCGACTTGATCGATTACGCCCGACTGGATAGTCTCAGCCGCTACTACCTCAGTCTCGAACTAACGTGTATCTCCATGACCGGCTATACCTTAGCGCCGAGAAGCGACTCCCTCAAGAACGATGAGTCGGCTCTCGAGTACCTCTTTCGACATTTCTTAAAACTCACCGGCTTTGGTCGAGAGAGTTTTTCCGGCCGTACCCTGCCGTTCTCACCGGCCGAGGTTCGTCGCAAGTAACAAAGAGAACATCGGTTAAGAAGGCCTGGAACTTTGGGTCGGTTAATGCTTCGCCCCTTAAGGCCGATAACTGAAACAGTGTAAACGTCTGTTTGAGAGATCGGCTTAATGACATCTATTGACCAAAATAAGACCTACAAGAGCTCCAATAAGCCTCCTGATCCACGCGACAAGACCGTGTCGTCCGGGGATACCGCTGACATCTTCGCCGACCTGGAAGCAACACTGGATGAGGTAGCCGATACCAATCCGCGCATCGATCTGAGAAACCCTGACGGCGTCAAGGCAACCGCCGATCTTCAGGCGCTATTGACCGTTTTGCATGCCATCAATTCGTCGCTGCTCCTGGATGATGTGCTGCAAATCGTGATGCGCAAGGCGATCGAGCTGATGCAAGCTGAGCGCGGCTTGATCATGCTGCTGGACGAGAACGGAGCGCTTCAGATCCGCACCGCCTACAACCTGTGTCAGGAAGAGATGATGGAGGAGGAGTTCAGAATATCGAACTCCGTGACCTCACAAGTGGCGGCCACCGGCAAGTCGGTCTATACTTCCGATGCCCTCTCCGATGAGCGCTATGCTCAGCAGGCGTCCGTTGTCGAATTGCACCTGCGCTCGATCATGTGCGTACCGATCAAGGATAAGCATGAGATCATCGGCGTCATATACGTCGACAACTCGAACGAAGCACGGATGTTTCTCAAGTCCGACCTGTACCTGTTCGAACTGTACGCGCAGGCGGTTTCAGGTGCTTTTCGTAATGCCGCGCACTACGATTCACTGCTAAGGCTGAAGAAATACAATGAGTCCGTGATCAGCAAGTCTCCGATCGGGATGGTAGTAATAAATGAGCGCGGCAGGGTAGTCACGATCAACTCGAGCGCCCTGGAAATCCTTGAGGTAAACGTTGAGACCGTCAGGACGTTAGGTGACAGTGATCCACCGACCATGTTCCTCGATCTCCTGCCGTCAGATCAGCAGGGCAGTTGGCAAAGCATGATCAACACTGCTCTTGTTACCGCTGAAGACTTCTCAGACCCGCGCTATTTTCACAATACCGGCTATGTCGAAAAAGTACTGTCGACAAAGATCTCTTCGATTTCCGCCTTACCGCAAGGTGACAATGGGTTGATAATCACGATTGAGGACATCACCGAGAAGGTGGTGATGGAAAAATACGTTATCCTCTCAGAAAAGCTTGCCGCCAAAGGTGAAATGGCTGCCTCCATCGCTCATGAACTCAATAACTATCTGGCCATCGCCTCAACCAACGCCGAACTGATGGGGATGAATCTCGATCGCGAGAAATACGATAAGGCCCGCTTCAACGCCAAGTCGATTGTTGAGAATGTCTTCAAAATCAAGCGATTCGTCGACAACCTGATGGATTTCTCCAAGCCGGAGCCGGAGTACATCAGCTACGACGTCAAGCACCTGATCGAGGATCTTCTGTTCACGATGCGGGTGCAACCGAGGTTCAAACGGATGCACTTCACAATCGACCTTGGTCAAGACATTCCCAGTCTGGAGATGGATGTCGGTCAGATTCAGCAGGTGCTGATGAACCTGCTCAACAATGCCGCGGATGCTATCGAAGAAAAAGCTATCAAGGAGCAGGACGCCGGTAAGGATGTTAAGCGCGAAATCAGCATTGTTGCCCACTACAGTGATCGAACAGAACGAATCTCTATCGAGATATCCGACAATGGCACCGGCATGTCGGAACAAACTCTGGCCAAGGTTTTCACGCCGCACTTCACCACCAAGAAAGGCGGTCATGGGCTGGGGTTGTCCAACTGCAAGAGGATAATTGAGAACCATCAGGGGGAGTTGACGGTCAAGGCATCCGCCGCTGGAGGCACGACTTTTGCGGTGATCCTGCCCCGCCTCCGCACCACCCCAACCGCACGAGAATAACATGAATCGTCCGCCCCTGCCGCCCGGTCTCCGATACCTGGATCATCTCGGTCGCGGGGGAACGGCCGAAGTCATCAGGGTTTACGTCACCGACTGGCAGCGTGAAGCAGCCCTTAAGTATCCGCTGGACAATAACCCTGAGACCGTATCACTTTTTGCTCATCTCGCCCATCGAGAAAACATACTTGTCGGCAGCCTGAGGTTCCCCGGGCTGGTACGAATACTCGGACACTCCGATGGCCGGCAGCCCTATCTTTTGCTGGAGTTGTGCCAGGGTCCCACCCTGGACCAGACCGGACGGATAGATGATGTCCCGCTGAGCCTGAATCTCATCAGTGCTCTGGCGCTGAACATGCAATACTTGCAGCAGCACTGTTTGATCCACGGTGACCTCAAACCACAAAACGTTTTTCTTCCGTCGACGTGGTCCGATACAACCGATGACAATCTATTCTATCTGAAGCTCTCGGATTTCTCATTGGGTCGACGCGCTGATGAAGCATTAGAGGCTCGCGCCGGTTTGGGCACGGTAGGTTATATGGCGCCGGAGGTTATCGCCGACTCAATCTGTGACCATCGCTCCGATCTGTTTGCGCTCGGAGTGACGGCCTATTTTCTTCTGGCCGGACGACATCCGTTTATCGAAGGCGATGACGCCGATCCGGTGCGCATCAACAGTCGTGTTAACGAGGCCAACGCTGCACCGCTGGCCGATTTCCGCAAGGATATGAATCCGGCCGTATGGGAAATAGTGGCCGCCCTGTTGGAAAAGAGTCCTCAGAATCGTCCCGCCGACGGGTGGGAAGTATGCCAACGTCTGCGGGACATCGGGGCTACCTATCCGTTTGAGCGGGCGCTGCAACCGAAGCACCTGGTGAATCCGCAGGATTCCTATCTCGATAACATCAGGGCTGCGCTGAACCTCGATCCACGGCAAGGTCGCAGGCTCGATCTTCTGACCGACTCTGATTCGAAACAACTCCGGGCCATCCTGACAGCCAACTTTCTCAAGGGCAACCTGGTGTTTGACCAGGGCAGGTTCGTCTTCACCAGAGACATCTACTGGCCGTCACGTTCTCGTCGCGAGACGCTTAGTGTTTTCGGGGACGCATCCTTCCGTGAACGGCGCTGGATGATACAGTCCGCCATAACGGGACGACCGTCACCCGACGCCGCTCTTGAACTGTTTGGCAGCAATGAGGCGCCGGCCGGCTCCGGGGCACTGACCGATCTCATCCGGCCGCTCCTGAAACCGTCGACTGTTCGGGCGCTGTCCGCAAGAACGGCCCCCAGGGCGGAGAAGCGCGAGTGGTTGGAGTTGGCCGCACGGCTCTATATGCAAGCCGGTGATCTTGTTGCCTCCGAACGCTGCGCCTATCAGGCCGCTGTCACGCTGAACAAAAACCACGACAACGAGACAGCCCTCAACCTTTTGAGCAGTGTCATCAGCTATGCTGAGATGATCGGGAGGATCTTCGATGTGCGCCAGCTACTGATGGTCCAGGGCGACATACTCAAAGAGACCGGCGCGACCGAGGCCGCCATGGTCACATACAATGTCATCATCGAGCAGTATCATGATCGTCCCGCCGACAAGCTGCTGGCCGAGACATACAAGGACCTCGGCGATCTGTATAAGATGATGCAGGACCACCTCGCTGGTCTGGCGGCGTTGGAAACTGCTCAACGCATCTACAGCGAACTCGGGGACGAGTTGGAGCTTTCACATACCCTCAATAACCTCGGCAACATCCACTGGGTTGGATCGAACTACCCGGCGGCTTTGAAAAGTTATCGCCGGGCGCTGAAGATTCAACGACGACTCGGGTCGATGGGCGATGTCGCCTCTACCTTGAGCAACATCGGCTCGATCTTTGCCGTTGTAGGGAACCTGCAGCGGACGGTGCGTCTGTTTCGTCAGTCGATCGAGATTTGTAGAGAGGACGGCAACCAGCTTGAAGAAGCCCGCATTCTCAACAATCTCGGATACGCCCACCATCTGCGCGGCGAATTGTCCGAGGCTGTCGAGTGCCTCGAGCGATCACTTGTAATCAATCGTCGCCTCGGCACGCAGAAAGAGATTCTTTTCAACCTGGAGAATCTGACAGCCATCACAGCTTCTACTGGACAGTTGAAACGATCAGTCGAGTACCTCACGGAAGGCATGGCGCTGGCGGTTGAGTTGGATGATCGCCCCCACTTGGCAGCGTTCAAGGCCGGCATGGCAAGAACTCTCAAACGACTGGGGCGGTTCAGTGAAGCTGAAGCGCTTTATCGTGAAGCAGCCGTTGCCTACGACGAGGTAGAAGATCATCTGGGACGTGCTCAACTGGAAATAAGTCTGGCTGATCTGCGCCGGCGAATCGGTGACAGCGACGACGCCATGCGTATTGCGGTAGCAACCATGCAGCGGCGAGCGGCGGTCAAAGAGAAAACGACGGAGTTGGAAGCGCTACTGGTGATTACCAGAATATCCGATGACTCTCAGTATCTCCAGCGAGCCCGTGCTTTGGCCGTAGAACTCAAGTTGGAACGCGAAAAGCTCTTGATTGATTTCAATGCTTTGGGCCGAACATTGCGTTGTGAAGACCAGGCAGCAAACCCGGATCAGTACGTCGATATCCTGGTCGACCTGGACAAAATGCCGGACGAAATCGAGACGCCTTCGCTATGCAACCTGGCGGGAGAATTGATGATCAACCTCGGGCGGTATGAGGCAGCCGAACGATACTTGCAACGATCCCGGAAAGTCGCTGCTGCGTCTGGGCTACTCCCGGAGACGGTGGACGTTTACACGCAGTTTGGACGAATGCACGCCGAACTCGGAGATTTCGAGCAAGCATACTCATACTTTAGAGAAGCGCTCGACGCCGCCAAGAAGATAGCCGGGGACATTGATAACCCGCAAGATCGGAAGAGGTACCAGAATCGGCGCACAATCGTGTACCTCGTCTTCGAAATAAAGAGACTGGCGCAGGCACTCGCGCAGAAAAAAAGGCAGGTGCCTGAAACACCTGCCTCCAGTCTTTAAAAACAAAGAAGGCCTGAAGCCTTACTGACCACCCTGACTGAATGCCGGAGCGATGCGCGCTTCCAAGACCTCGACTGTGAGTTTGTAATCTTTCATTAACTCACCACCTTGCTATCCTATGGTTTACCCTGGAGCAAGTGTCACCATGACACCACAACCATCAACGTACCAGACTCCAGAGCTTAGTCAAGTATAGGTGACAAGACGAGATTTGTCAAGCGCAATATGGACTTCAGCCCCTTCTAAATCATGGTTTTGCTGTTATAATCCCCTCAAATGCCCTCAAAGCTGGAAAGCGTTTCCGCGAGTGGAACGAAATTACCACCAGGACCAGAACTCAACCCGCACGTTGGATGCGATCTTGCGGATTATTTTCCTGACAAGTGACGATCGTCCGCACTCGATTTTGGCATACCCGGTCATCCCGTTGCGAAGCCGTCCTTCCTCATTGTCGACAACCACGGATACTGCAAAGATCGCATTGTTGTCAACAACCTCGGCGCTCAACGGCACATGGGTCACCTTGCCCTGGAAAACTTCGCTTGGGTACGAGCGTACTTTCAATTGCACTTCCTGACCCAGCTTGATTAGCTCAACATCGAAATCAGAAACCGGCACCAGTATTTCGACCTCGCGGTCGTCCACGATTGAGAGTATCTCATCGTCGGCCTGTCTGATATCTACCCGACCGGACATCGGCGCTCTGATGGTCTGCGCTGCTTGCTGGGACCTCAGGAATCCCAACTTCGCCATTTGTCTATCAATCTCAGCCTGGAGGACTGCTACCTCTTCCGGTTTCGGCGGAGACCGCAACAACTGGAGGGACGCGTCTTTGTTTACCAACTCCGCCTTGGCTATGGCAACTTCGGCTCGTTTCGTGTCCAGTTCTTCGTGGGTGATCAGGTCCTTGGACGCCAGTTCTTCAATCCTCTGGAGGTCACGGTCCCGCTGCTGATAGTTGGCTCTCGCCGCTGTCACCTGTGCCTCCGCCTCAGCGACGGCTTCTTTCTTAGGTGGAGCCATCAAGAGCGCCAGTTCACTCTCCGTCTTCTCAAGCACCGATGTCTCGGCTGCAATCTCAGTAGCTACCTGATTGGAAGCCAGCACAGCCACCGAGTCGCCGGCCTTCACTTCCTGACCATCCTTCACGAGGCGCACCAGTTTCAGAGCGGCCAGGTCGGTTGAGGTCATTTGGAGGAAACTGGTCTTGCGGTCGGCGTTGGCGCCACGCCGCCGGTATTCCGTTTCCAGCAGGCCATGTTTATTCAACCGCAGGGTACACTCAGCGATTGGCCGGATGGCAACTTCGCCGGTGACCCGTTTGGGAAACGGGATGGCAACCATCACGACAACTACTATCACTGCGAGAATAATGTGTACAGCGAGTCGCAGCGGACTTCTCAAAAGGGTCTTCATGAATCTGATATGTTTAACAACTCCTCGACTCAGTCCTACAATACTCGACCTCAAAGTAAGAAACAGGAAAGCAATCAACAACAATAATCCAAGCCCCCCGGCAATACCCATCAGGAACTCGGCCACCACCGACAACACCCACACCAGCAGGACTCCGGTGTAGAGTACAGCACAGACGGAGTAGACCAGGAAGATCCTTCGCTGACGATCTGATACCTCGATTGGGTCCACCGGCCAGCCGAGCAGTCGGTGCTTGAGCACGTTGCCCAGGTAGCCGAATGACTTGCGGCGCAGGTTGGGAATGTCCACCCAGTCCGACAGAAGGTAATACCCGTCCAGTTTTATCAGGGGATTCAAATTCACCAGGAGCGTGACCCAACTGATGATCACGATGATGCGAGCCAGATCGTTGGGACCGCTGCCGAGCACTGTGATCCGCCATATTATCGTCGCGACGGCCATGAGTATCAGTTGAAAGTAGGGTCCGGCCGCGGTGACAGCCAGGCGGTGGCGCTTCTTCCCAAACAGCCAGGCGTCCGACAGATCGCAATAAAAAGCCGGCTGGAAGTACAGCAACAGGAAACCCATTTCGCGCACCTCTCCCCCATAGTAACGACAGATGACGGCGTGGGCGAATTCGTGCACTATGAAGAAAATGAAAATCGCCGTGATCACCACCATAATCGAACCAAGATTGAAGATGCTGTGCAAGCTAACCGAGAACTGGTCGGAGTTGGTCAACAGAATCCACATCCCCAGCACAATCAGAAGAGCCTGCAAGGCGAAGCCGTAAAGATTGTGGAACTGACGGTAGATCGATGTCAGCCGATCCAGAAGCTTACCCGGATTGAACGCCTTGAACTTGACGAACAGCAACCTCGAGAATAAGGAGCCATGCTTGTCTATCAGGTAGCTGGTTCGTGATACGGCCTGTTCGGCTCGCGCATTGTCGAGGAAGTAGAGCTTCTCCAGGGCCTGCACGAACTGCAGAACGTTTTCCTCACTGATGTTCAACTGGAATTTGCTGCGGAAGCGATCGGCGATTTGAGCGTAGGAGGTCACGCCGTCGAGCTGACTGACCAGCCAGTATTCCGGCTCGCGCAGGCGGAAGTAGGTTCCCTTGATGGGGTCCTTGATATTGTAAACTGTCTCGCCTTCTATGACCGTGGGCGAGACAACCAGATCATCACGCAATTTGGCATAGGTCGACATGAACCCAACCTATGCACGGTCGGGTCGACCCGCAAGCTTTGAAAGTGGGAGCTATCCGCTCGACTTGATGCGGGATGAGTAGGCTGAAAACCCGGGTAACGTGTGGGCGGCAGACGCCCACAGGATTACTCTTGACCTTTTCGGCTGTCCATGCTACTTTTCAAATCCAAGTGGGCTTCTTGATGTGAAATGGCTCGAAGCAGCCCGTCTGGCAGAGATAACCCAAGTGCGAGGTATGTGCACATGAATTTGGAGACAAAACTCGACTCGAGACTGTGGGACGCTGTGAAAGACACATACGAAAACAGGGATTTCACGGGAGCAATAAAGGACGCCATTTACTTTCTTAGTGGTTTGATTCGGGAAAAGACTGGGCTGGAAAGCGACGGTGTAGCACTAGTTGGACAAGCACTGGGAGGAAAGAAACCTAAGCTCAGGGTAAATAAGCTTCAATCAGAATCGGATTGGAATGTCCAGAAAGGCATGGAGCAAATACTACGGGGTATGTATCAAGCTATAAGGAACCCGAGGAGTCACGAGAAATACAATGATTCTCCGGCAGAGGCGGATGCGATTATTCTGTACACCAACTACCTCGCTACGATCATTGATGCATCTCGAACTCCGTTTACCCGGAAGGAATTCCTAAGCCGTGTATTTGATCCTAGTTTTGTAGAATCCATGCGGTATGCTCAGCTTCTTGTCAGCGAGATTCCGAAAGGTCAGCGCATGCAAACGTTTATTGAGGTGTTTCGGGGAAAGGAGAACGGCGAGGGAAAGAAACTCGAATACTTCACTAAGGCGTTGTATGCGGAGCTGAGTGACGACGAACAGACTCAAATACATGAGT
>JAUXBJ010000289.1 GCA_030619425.1 bacterium | reverse complement strand
GGCTGCTCACCAAGATTCTTGCTTCGGTCTACACGCCGTCGCTCCTGGGGTTGTCGGCCGTGATCGGCGATGGTGCTGCCTCGGCTGGACGCCTGGCCGATTGGCTGAAGGCCGAACTGGTCGAAGAAACCAGCCGTCCGGTTGACCTATTGCGGGGAGTGGCGGCGGAAGGATCGTTTCGTTACCGGTTCTATAATAGTGGCCTTGGCGGCAGCGAATCGTTTGAGAAAACCGAGATTGGCGATGAACCGATGGCTGGTTTTATCCGCCGGCTGAAATCAGACGATGGCTCGACGCTGGTTTTTCTAAAATCGCGACGGGATACAGTCGACGCCGCCTTCCGGCTGGCCGCGGCCGTTAATTGGCCGGCGGCAAGCCACGCTCTGGAAACGCTCGATGAGGAAGAACCGTCGTTTCTCATCCGCTCGCTCAGGCAGGCCTTGAGCCGTGGGGTAGCCTTTCACAATTCGGATCTCTCACCCCGGCAACGGGCTATCGTGGAACAGGCGTTTATGGACAAAAAAGTCAAGGTTGTCTTCTCCACCACGACGCTGGCTATGGGGGTCAATCTTCCGGCCGACAGCGTTTATCTGGAAACGGTCAAGTACACCTCGGGTGAATACGGCGGAGGACCGACTCTGGTGCCGGTGAGTCGTTCGGAGTTTGACAACATGACCGGACGGGCCGGGCGGCTTGGTCTGACCGATCAGAATCGACCCGGTCGCGCCGTGGTGCTGGCCGAGACCGATTTCGACCGCGATATCCTCTGGGAAAGCTACATCGCGCCGGATCGTCCGGAACCGATCAAGTCGTCTCTGGCGACTGTCCCCTGGCAGGATTGGCTGCTGGATATGATCGCCTCCGGCCTGGCGCATGACGGCGATAAGATCGATAAGCTGTTCAAGCAAACTCTCTATACCGCCGAGAGTGCCGCTCCGATCGACTTTGAGCCGGTACAACAGAGCCTGATTGCCAACGAACTGATCCGGTGTGACGACACGGGTCACCTGAGTGTCACTGCGGTAGGCCAGGCATCGGCGGTATCGGGGTTATCGGTGGCCCAAACAGTACATTTTCGGCGGAGACTTGAAGATGACCGACCCGATAGTGATTTCGGATGGATCGCGCTGGCTCTCTCCAGTCCGGGTTGGGCGCTACCACCCGGCCTGCTGTCGCGATGGGAACATGTCAATGCTTCGCCGGTGAGGATGTTGTATCAGCATTTCGATGAGGCCGTCGATGAGGCCGGGGTTCTGCTGGGTGACTGCCGATTGAGCGAACCGCTGCCGTATCGCGTCGCGGCGACGGTGAAGGCGTTGATGCTTCTTCAGCAGTGGCGACGGATGACCCCGGTGAAGCAACTCGAAGAACGGTTCCAGATGCATCTCGGTCAGATGCTTTCGTTGGGCGATACGGCTGCGCATCTGGTCTGCGGGCTGGCCTCGCTGATCGAGGCGGAAGATCGCGATTCGCCGCTCGCAGGCAAGTTGCGCGAGTTGGCGTTTAGTCTCCGCTGGGGGATACCGGCCTCGATGGAGATATTGCACCGTCATTTCAGACAGATCCTCAACCGCGCCAACTTCGCTTCGCTGCAACAGGCGGGGATTGAAACAGTGCCGCAACTCGGAAAACTCTCAGAGGATGAACTGAAAGAAGTCATCCAGGGGAAGCGGAAGTTAGCGCGCCTTCAGAAAAGATTGCAATCTATAGGAAAGGAGTTCGATATGAATCACGATGTAGCAACTGTCAGCCAGTCGGTTCAGAAGGGAGGGCCGCCGCTGGTCACCACGCCGCGGTCAGTGGAGATCGACGGCAGCTATGAGCGCGAACGGTACCTGGTGAAGATCGATGGTTTCCCGGTGCGACTGACCGGCAAGTCGTTCAAGTATTTTGCCAAACTGGCCTGGTCGCGGCTGCACAGTGAGTCCGGATGGATCTACAAAGAGGATTTGGAAATCGGGTTCAACCAGGCGCGCTATCTGTATCGCATGAAAAACGAGATCAACACCGGCCTGAAGTGCGACTGGCCGGTGATCGAAAACAATCGGCTCGGTTACTACCGTCTCAGCGCCGACCCGTCCCAGGTACAACTAAACGTGGAATGCCTCAAGAACCATCCCGACTGGGAGGTGCGCTCGCTGGTCTCGGATCAGGACCGCGAAGCCGCCAACTAAGGTAGGACGCATTGACGGACTACAAGCGCGCGTAGCGCGAGAAACACGACTTGATCGTGTCACCCTGAGCGCAGTCGAAGGGTGAGGTCCGTGGTGTGATCTGAGTAGGTCAGGTTCCTTGTGAACCTGACGCAGCCGAAGGCTGTTCTTTCGCCGCCAGCAGGACAGGCCTTTTTTGCCTACGGGTCGCTGAAGTCCGGACGAACGTCCGGGCCACCCGGCCGTGGTTGCGCTCAGGATGACGTTTGTGATTGGGTTCAGATATTGTGCGCGGCTGACGTCCTCATCTGCCGCGAACTCATCGGCCACGAAACACAACGGGATCTCATGCTGAGCAACTGTCAATCCAGTAGGTCAGTCCGCCGCGGCGGACTGCGGTCCTGACACACCGCGCAACGCGGTGTTCTTCTGGCCTCCAGAGGGCAGACCTTCTGCGTATTCCCATCTTGAGAGGCGTGGCCGAAGGCCGGAGTGTGTTCATCCGCGGGAGGTGTGGACATCTGCCACCCACTAGTACGCCACCCTTCGACTCCGCTCACGGCGACAGCTACTTGAACCAGCCCCCTTGCTTTTTAATTGATCAATCTCTCCACGCAGCATAGTATAAACATCAGATGGATAGATACGTCAAAGAGTGAGGTGATGAAGAAACTACTTAAGATACTCGCATGGCTGGCCGGCATCGTGGCCGTCCTCCTGATCCTGTTGGTTGTCGCCGCGAAGCTGTTCCTGCCCGCCGACAAAATACGTGACATGGCCGTCGAGCAGGCCGGCGCGAAGCTGGATCGCGAGGTGACGATTGCCGACCTGGATGTTTCGTTCTGGGGCGGTCTGGGTGTCAAGTTAGTCGACGTTACCGTCGCCAGTCCGGAACAGTTCGATACCGGTGACCTGCTGACAGCCGACAATATCGACGTGAAACTCCAGTTACTCCCGCTATTGTCGGGGGAGTACCGAATCGATCGATTGATTGTCAACTCTCCCCGGATCGTAATGAAGAAAAACGCCGATGGCGCCAGCAATTACGCATTTCCATCGATGGACGAGCAGCTCCCCGCCGACATCGCCGAGGGCGTTTCACCGGAGACAAAGGCGGCAGCGGCGGCAGTGACCTTCGACTGCCTGGAAATCAACGATGGACAACTCGAGTACTTTGACGACAGTTCCGGTTTGTCGCTGCGGCTGGTCGGGCTGGATCTCTCGACATCGCTCGATATCCCCCGCGAAAACGTCTATCAGTCATCGGGGCGGATTAGCGTGGACAGTTTGCTGGTGGTAATGGATGACTCCCTGCCGTCGTTCGCCGTGGATCTCCAGTACCGCGCCGATTACGATATGGCCAGGAAGGAAATTATGCTGCATGAGTCTGAACTGGCCATCAACGGATTGGAGTTTAAGCTGACCGGCAGCCTCGATCACACCGAGAGCGCCACCCGTGGTCGCACCAGCATCAGGTCCAAAGAAATCCAGGTAGCCGACCTGTTCGGCCTGCTGCCGCCGGAGCAACTGGCCGCGCTTGAAGGCTTTGATTTCGATGGAGCCTTCACTCTTGACGTCGACCTGTCTTATGACGAGTCAAAGACGGAGCCACTCAGTTACTCAGGTAGCGCCGTGATCACCGACTTGGAAATGACTGGTAGCGACATCCCCGGAAAGCTGAAATTCCGACGCGCCCTGGTTGATTTCGAGGTGGACAATTTGCGGATGAATATCGAGGACGGCTCTTTCGACGGTCGACCGTTGACGGGACGACTGACTGTGAATAACTTCGACGACCCCTCAGTGAGCGGAGAGTTGGCCGGGAAGATGAACCTCGCT
>JAUXBJ010000044.1 GCA_030619425.1 bacterium | reverse complement strand
TCGGCCAGACAGCCTCCCAGATCCTCAGCCGAAAAATAGGATACGACAACCACTGCCACGCGACCCGTCATGGGTTTGATACTACTGCTGCAACCGCAGCACTTTCGAACCTATAGACGACCACCGGCCGCCAGCCCGTCTGAGTCGGAAAGACCTGAATCACATCCACTGAACGCCGGAGTTCCTCGGGCAGAGAATAATCAACCACATAGCCGACATTATTCGCCGACAGGTATTCGCCAAGGTCAAACCCCGGCTGCCGTCGCTCTTCAAGATACTCGGCGCTGTTCATCAAACCGTCCAGATTGACGACCTGCCTCTCCGAGAGATAGCCGATCTGACCCGCATTCCAAGAGGCAAGAATAGCGTCCGGCTCGAGGTTTTCCGAAACCCATCGTGCCGCAGCGTACCGGGCCTGGTATATCGGTGAAGCAATCAGTCCTTCCGAGAATGTGGCCAGTCCTCCCACGGCCAAAATTCCCACCATCACCATGACAGAGCCTCTCAGGGCGACCGCCCTCGAAGGGAAAAACCGGCATACGACATCCGCAACAAAGGCAAAAATCAGGATCCAAGCCAGGTTGGATGGCGCCCGGTACCAGGTTGACAGCATCGGTGCCCGAAGGCCCGCACCAACAAAAATGCACGCATGCATCACCACGCCGAGGGACACCACAACTACAGCAATCCGGAAGCTCTTTGAGGGGCCCTCCGAGCGCAGAAACACACTGTCGATCACGAGAGCCACCACCACCAGCGCGCCATAGGTGCCCGGCCTCAACATCCCGGCAACGATGAGGTACAACACAACTGTCCCGGACGCAAGGACCAGTGCAGACTTCAGTCCCGCGCTTCCTGCCTGAAGACGGGATTGAGAATTTTCCTCCCCGGGGCCCTCAGCCTTCGCCGACCGCGAAACAGACCAATCAAGGAAAAAAATGCAACCCAAGACCACCAAAGCCGTCAGTCCGGCCATCGTTGCCAGCGGTTCTCGGACTGCCACAACACCAGATTCTGGGAATCCTTGGCTCAGGGTCAAAAGCACCTCGTCTCCGAAATAGGATACGGAATCCGGTGCAGGGGCTGCACTCTTGACCAGGGCAGAAACCGGAAGCCACGAACCACCCATCAAACGGAATAGCCCCAGAAGCCAACCTGCCCCAATCGCTGCAACACATCCTGCGATCACAAAAGGCAGAACTATGCTCCTGAACGGCCGGTTGAATCGCCTGCCGGCCAGCCAGGCGACGACCCCAGCGGCAAGGAACATTACGATCGAATAAACGGCGGCATCGAGCCGGCACCAGGCGTTGAGCACCAAAAAGACCGCCAGCGGCATCGGACTCGGGGCTCGACCGATGAGGCTTGAGTTGGTAAACCTCAGAAACACCAACAATGAGATGCAAAAAATCAACGCATGAAGTGCATTTTCCATCCCGGTCCAGTAGGTGTTGGTCGCCACATTGAGGCCGAACCACAGACCACTCAGAAAAAGACCCGTGATTGGGCTTCCAACCTCTCGTCCAATTTTCAGCAACCCCCAGTGTGTCAGGCCGTTCAAAAATATACACAGGACCAGGGCCGCCATCGCCAAGACTGTCGGATCTCCAACCAACCCCGCCACAGGACAGAGGATCAAGAACCACAGCATCTGGAACCCGTTGGTTGTGTGAATTCCGTCGAACGTCACGAACCCGTAGCGCCAGAGATTCAATGCCGGTTGAAGATAATAAAAGGCATCGTCCACCATGACTCGGGTGACAACATATTCGAATCCCCAGGCCAGGTGGGAGGCCTGCAAGAGCACCTGAAGAGCCGCGAAGGCCAGAACCACCACCCCGAAAACATCATCAGGCCAAGAAAACAACCGTAGCCGGCGAGATTGGACCTTGAGCCAGTCTCCCATCAACGTTCCAAGCCAAGATCAACGACCATCAGAAAACTCTAGCACCACCTCTCCGGTCTCATTCCAAAAACAGGAAGCTCCTCAAACCATTGTTGGGGACCACTGCCACAACTGAATCCTGTAATCTGAGCTGGGGACCACGCTTCGATGATTCGATACCAGATTTTCAACGGCCCTCCCGAAGTGTCGGCACCTTGCTTTTGGTTGGCACTAACAGGTCTGTGAGAGGAGACACGAGAGTGAACAGCGATAGAAGGTACCTTTTCATCGTAATGACCGCCGCAATTGTTTGGGCGGGCTGCGAGTTGATCATCGCCCTTGCCCTGCCGACAATTCACCCCCCGATCAATACGATGGACCCCAGGGCGTTCATTGAGAAATACCGATCCCAAATCGAGGGCCTGATCCTAGACCATACAGATTTCGTGGCCTTCGACCCGACGCTTGGATGGTCCCACAAACCCTGGGGCCGCGGTGACATCTACCGGGCCAACGGACAGGGCCTTCGGGCCGATCGAGACTACACGCAGGTTCCGGGACAAGGAATCATCCGTATCGCAACTTTCGGAGACTCCTTCATGCTCGGCGCCGACGTCGAGGTCGAGCAGACCTGGCAGGCACTGCTGGAGACATCGAACCCCGCCTTTGAGGTTCCTAATTTCGGGGTTTCAAGCTACGGGACCGGCCAGGCTGTCCTGAGGTACCTGAAAGAGGGAAAGAACCTTGCCCCCGATATTGTTGTCTTGAGTTATATCGCCGAGAACAACAAGCGAAATATCAATACCTTTCGACCTTTCTATCTTCCCTCAACAGGATTTCCTCTGGCGAAGCCTCGATATCGGCTGGAGGGTGAGGAACTGATCCTGGTCCCAAACCCAGTTCAAAGTCTCGAGCAGTACCAGGAGTTGCTTGATCACCCGGAAACCGAGCTTCCTCGTATCGGCCAATACGATGCCTACTACCCGCAATACCTGCCATCAAAAACTAGTCTTGTCGATAATATTCCGTCCGTCCATGCCTCTGTATTCTGGTTTCGCAGGATGCGCGACTGGTGGAGTAATCACATGGCTCGGCCCACCGTTGACCACGATTGGTACACAACAGGCCCCGGCAATAACCCTCTTCTGTTCAGAATCTTCGATCTCTTTCATGACCAGGCGGTCGCATCCGGCACCACACCGATCTTCCTCCTCTTTCCCATCCATTTCGACTACCGGGATGCAGGGCCCTCCGGCGAAATGCCCTACTCCTTCCTCGTACCCTTCCTCGAGCACAAAGGCTACATCTTCATCGATTGTGATCGGGTTTTTCGTCCGTGGCTCAGGAGCAGCCATACGTGGAGTGAGCTCTACGCTCATGGCAACGAAGGCGGACACTATTCTCCGGCAGCACACCGATTGATCGCCGCGGCGGTTGAGGACCTCATCAAAGACACCACGACCGACTCATCCACCGAAAAAAGGAGTGCTCCCGCGCAGTCACCGGCAGCGACGGCATTCTGACCACAGCCGCCAGAATCAAGGCAAGCCACAGCGCACGGCACGAAGGTCCGATCATCGAACCCAACTAAAATATTTCATAATTAGCCAACACGTGTTCGCCACCCTCCGATGCTAACCCAGATCTTGATTGCCGCTTCACCGGGCACTCTCTCGATGGAATCTACACAATCGGCCGTTGACAGCAGATGACCCCTCATCGGGTCTTTCCACTATGATCTTGCGGTTCACCGCAGACCGGAATACGTCTTCCTTGTCGCGGGAACCGTTGGGGGAATTCTCGCGAACTCGACTCGTCCGGCCGAATTCATCTACGACAATCTGATGATCCATGCCACGGTCGTTCATGCGGCCCATCTGTATGGAATCAAGAAGCTGTTGTACCTCGGATCGTCCTGCATCTATCCCACAGACTGCAAACAACCGATGAAAGAGGAGGACCTGCTATCCGGGTATCTCGAACCGACAAACGAACCGTATGCAATCGCCAAGATTGCCGGTATCAAACTCTGCCAAGCCTACCGGCGCCAGTACGGATGCAACTTCATTTCCGCCATTCCCACCAATCTCTACGGCCCGTACGACAACTTCGATCTCGAAAGCTCCCACGTTTTGCCCGCCCTGATTCGGAAATTCCACGACGCCAAGATCCTGGGAGACCACCCCAAGGTCACAATTTGGGGAAGTGGAAAACCACGCCGCGAATTTTTGTATGTCGATGATCTCGCCGACGCTTGCATTTTCTTGATGCGAAACTACGACCAAGAAGACCATATTAATGTTGGAACCGGAGAGGATCTGACGATTCGCGAACTGGCGGAATCAGTGCGCAACATCGTTTACCCCGAGGCAGTACTCGAATTTGACACGTCAAAACCGGACGGTACCCCACGGAAGCTCCTCGACCTCTCTCGCCTTCATCAGTCAGGTTGGCGTCATCGGGTTGAACTCGAACAGGGTATTCGGTGGACCTATGACTGGTACTTGGGGCTCACGCAAGAATAACTCCAGTGTTCGGCACAAATGTATCAACTCTGACTTCGTTACGCTCAAACTGAATATACTGGACATGTCTCAGTTGCGGCCTTCAAAATATCTTCCTGAATTGTTCCATGATTTCCGGATCGACTTCGATTTCATCAATAAAATTGAAATTCATCTGATTTGAAACATCAAGCCTAGGTCTGTGAACCTCTGAAAACTTCTTCACATGTGTACCACTTTTATCATCACCCTTATGAATCACCTTTGAGGTTATCGGAAAAATAGACAACGCATTATTAACAAAATGTGAATATACCCACCTTATCGCCCAAGAATCAATGATTCCATCGTTTTGCATCATCAATATATCCGACAGATCGTCCCCAATAGTATTGAAATCGTTTTGTAGGTCTGTGTTTTCAATAAATTCATCAATATACGTCATTTGCCAATCACATTTATGCCAACGATTTCTCCATGTTGCCCACCCTGTAGAACATAATCTTGGATGAGCAAGAACATCATGGCGATAATTCATCGGAATATCTATACCGTGAAATAGCAGTCCACTAATAGAAAAAATACTTTGATTGGCCTTATAGAAATCTAAAGCGTCATTCATAAATCTCAGAAAATTTGTGCTGACTTCTAGATCATCCTCTAACACGATTATATTTTCATGATTCTCCAACACGGTTGAAACACCATTGACTATGGAGTTGGCCAGCCCTAGATTTTTCGACGACTCAACTATAGTTACATCCTTGAAGCCGTCAATATTGCGTAGGAGGTTTCTTACATTACGAACTTCCCTCTTTTCATTTCTTGCTTTGGGCCCATCAGAAAAAATTATCAACTCACTTTGCTCAGAAAGCCTATTCTGTTTCAAGGTTTGAATGAGCCTGTCGAGATGTGCGGTTCTCCTATATACGAATATTACAACTGGCGCCAAGAGACTCATCCAACGATCCTTCGGCAATCAATCGGACTTAGATCTCGCCCAAGAACTACCTCCGCTTTTCGCATCTCATCGCCTCCAACAGGAAATTGGCACACAAGTCCAAGCCGAACTGGCTCAATGATTCGCAGTTTTTGTGATCTAACAGGTGCCACAATCGCTCAACCCTCATTGAACCACGCCGTGGTCCTGGTGAAAAAGTCGGCATAGGGGGAAGGGCCCGGAAAATCGAACATTTTCATGTGTTTCGGCGCCAAACTCATCGCCTTATGGTAATTTTCTCTCTCCGTATTGTCCCAAACTATATAGCCCCGGCTTTTAACCTTATTGAAGGCATGTACAAAGCACGATGGCCGAGCACGACCATCGATCATGATGAGGTCAAAACTGCCATCCGGATAATCATCAATCGACAATACGTAGTTGTGAAACGTCCTCCCCGAATACTCCGGAGCGTTTGAGCGATAGTCGGCCCGATAGGGTAATGATCCTGGAGGGCTCGCAAGACTCGTGCTCTCCGGCTCGACTAGATGGCATCTCCAGCGACTCCGCTCATCGGCATTCAGCCCCGAGGTCACGATCCCGACCCACCCGGCATCGTGTTCGATTGAGACTACGGACTTTACGCGGTCCAGAAAGAAGAGTGTAGACCCTCCGGTTCCATACTCAAGGACTTTCATGTCACTACGAAGGCAACGTCTAAGAAAATCGGTCGCTGCAAACGTAATCCACGGCTTTCGATCTGATACCGGAGATGCCTTTCTCGTGATCGAAGAGAACCAGATCGGATAGTGTCTCACCAATTGGACAGGCCTCAACCCATAGCCGCAGCGAAGCTGTCTCATCGCTTCCCGGATGTATCTCTTCGCATAACGACGATGGTCCAACAACACGAACAGCTCTACTCCACCTGGAAGTCATAGTTGAGCAGCATCGCGCCTTGTCCTTGCGGCAACAAGTTCCCCGATCCGTAGTAGTCGCCTTCGGTCACCTCAATGAAACCAGCATTTTGAATCCAGTCGGCCACATATCCGTTGATCGTGGAAAACACGGTCACCGGATATCTTCCCGGCATCAAGGGTGTTCTCTCAAGCTCGAAAATCACACGAGAGGCGTTGCCGGGTACCAGAGGGTTGTCCGCTCCAATGACCGCGCTACTGAGCTGCGTGATTCTCTCCCCGGCAGGGCTATCGATACCTATCGCTACATGAAAGTTGTCAAGGGTACTTTGAGAGGGGTTTTGGAAATGAAGCACGACCCTGCCTGTCATTCCGGAGCAGAGGCAGTTGATCGTATTCCCGCCAGGGTCTTCATAGCCAAGGGACAAAAATCGGATTCGTCCATTGCCGCTTCGGTCGGTTCGGTCACCTAGAGAAACTGCAGCACTCGTCAGAACCGTCTCGCGGTATTGTTGGATCACCTTCGAGGGTTCGCCCTCGCCAGCAATACTCCCGTTATCCAGCCAGATCACTCGGGTACACAGATTTTGTACTGCAGCCATATTGTGACTGACGAAAATTACCGTTTTGCCACTTCGGCTCACGTCCTCCATTTTTCCAAGACACTTCTTCCGAAATGCAGCGTCGCCGACCGCCAATACCTCGTCAACAATCAAAATCTCCGGCTCGAGATTCGCGGCTACAGCAAAAGCCAGCCGAACGTACATCCCCGAGGAGTATCGCTTGACCGGCGTATCGAGAAATCGATCGACCTCGGCGAATGCAACGATCTCGTCAAATTTGCAGTTGATCTCAGTTCGCCGCATTCCGAGAATGGCCCCGTTGAGGAATATGTTCTCACGGCCCGAGAGCTCCGGATGAAAGCCGGTCCCGACCTCCAGAAGTGAGCCCACGCGTCCATACAATTCAACCCGACCCAACGTCGGTGAAGTGATTCGCGAGAGAATCTTGAGCAGGGTGGTCTTGCCCGCTCCATTCGACCCAATGATTCCAAGGACCTCCCCGCGGTGAATTTGCAGATCGAGGTCATGCAAAGCCCAAATCGTGTCTCTGGAGCGCCGCAGTTGCTCTCTCTGCCCACGCAAGGCCCGAACTGGCGCCTTCAGAAGTTGAGCGATCGTGTCACGAAGAGTGAGGTAGCTGGCAACCGAGCAGCCCAAATCGTACCGTTTCCCTAGACCTTCCGAACGAACAACGACATCAGTGGACAACGACATCAGACGATGTCCGCGAAACCGCGCTCCATCCGACGGAAATAGACCACTCCCGTGGCCAGCACAAGAAAGGACACAACCGCACTTGCCAGGATAAGCGACACCGGTGCAGAGCCGGCCCCAATAACCGCCCATCGGAAGCCCTCGATCACGCCGACCATCGGGTTGAGACCGTACAACCAACCTGGGAGCCCCAATGCTTCGAGCTTTTCGATCATGTTCGAGGCGGGATAAATTACCGGGGATACAAAGAGCCAGAGTTGGACGGAAAAGGGAACAAGATAGCGAATATCGCGATACTTGACGTTGAGTGCGGACAGCCATGTCCCGGCTGCCAATGCGGTGATCAACGCGAGGAGCACGAAAACCGGTAGAAGAAGTAGGGGCGCTGTCGGTCGGATTCCGTAGAACGCCATCATGCCGAACAAGACGATCAGCGCTATTGCCAGATCGACAACCCCGGCGAGCACCGAAGCAACCGGAATCAGAAACCGCGGGAAGTACACCTTGGTGATGAGGTGCGAAGATCCCACCAAGCTGTTTGATGACTGGGTAAGGCCTTGGGCAAAAAAGTTCCACGGCAGAAGAGCGGTGAACGAAAAAATCGGGTAGGCCGCCCCCTCCGACTCGATACCGGCCATGCGACTGAAGACGATTGTGAACACCACCATGGTCAACAGCGGTTGAAGCACCGCCCAGAGGGCACCAAGGGCGGTCTGCTTGTAGCGAACCTTGATGTCGCGCCACACCAGAAAATACAGCAGCTCTCGATACAGCCACAGATCCTTGAAACCAAGATCCAGCCATCCCCTGGCCGGCTTGATGACGATCGCCTCGCTCGGCCAGATACCACCTCCGAATCGATCGGGCGCTTGATCGATCAACGAAACCTCGGCACACAGACGGTCACGGTTAGGACGATGTCGATATCATGTCCCCAACCAGGCGCCGGAAAGCAAGATCGGACTGGCTGGAGGAACGAGCCAACAGGCGTATGGA
>JAUXBJ010000003.1 GCA_030619425.1 bacterium | reverse complement strand
TGCTATTGGTCTGGAGCCGGTGGCTGAGATGGTGGCGCATCCGCGCGAGAATCCTTATGTCTTCTACGAAGATTACTTCGAAGAAGGAGACGAGGACGAGGAAGAAGAGGGTTAATCAGCCCTCTGGAATGCTGGAAGAATATAACGACTTAATTGTTGAGGTATAGCATGGCTGACGTACAAGAAAGACGGACCGACTTTGGACCGCCTCATTACGAACAGTTCTTACCGCCGATCATCAAGGAAAACTACGGCAAGTGGAAATATCACGAGATTCTGAAACCGGGCATCATGGTCCATGTTTCGGAGACAGGTGACAAGCTTTTCACCATCCGGGCAGCCTCACCGCGCCTGGTCTGCATCGACAAGATTCGGGACTATTGCGATCTGGCCGATAAGTACTGCGACGGTTACCTGCGCTTCACCAGCCGTCACAATGTCGAGTTCCTGCTGACCAAGCATGAGAACATCGAGCCGCTGGTTGCCGACCTGAAGAAGCTCGGTCATCCGATCGGCGGCATGGGGAACTCCATTACCAGTATCGTTCACACTCAGGGTTGGGTGCATTGCCACTCGGCGGCCACCGACGCGTCCGGTATCGTCAAGGCGGTCATGGACGATTTGTCGGAGTACTTTGAGAACATGAAGCTGCCGGGCAAACTGCGTATCGCCCTGGCCTGCTGTCTGAACATGTGTGGCGCTGTGCACTGCTCGGATATCGCCATTCTTGGCATCCACCGTCGTCCGCCGAGAACCGATCACACCAGGGTCAAGGCCATGTGTGAGATCCCCAGCGTGAGCGCATCGTGTCCGACCGCGGCCATTCGTCCGGCGACAGTTGATGGTCGTGCCTCGGTGGAAGTGATCGAGGAACGCTGCATGTACTGCGCCAACTGCTTCACCGTGTGTCCGGCCATGCCGATGGCGGACGCGCTCAACGACGGGGTCTCCATCTGGATCGGCGGTAAGGTGTGCAACGCGCGTGCGGAGCCGACGTTCTCCAAGCTGGCGATTCCGTTCATACCGAACAACCCGCCTCGTTGGCCGGAGGTAACCCAGGCCGTCAGGGGTCTGGTTGAGTTGTGGGCGTCTAATGCGAACAAGTACGAACGTATGGGTGAGTGGATTAACCGCATCGGCTGGCCCAAATTCTTCAGGATGTCCGGTATCGAGTTCCAGAAGGAACACATTGACGATTTCAAACATGCCGGATTGACGTATAAGCGGTCAACACATCTGACCTTTTAAGAGGTGCCAAAGTGGCTAAGACAGCAGAAGAAGTAGCCGATGCCATGTTTGCTCTGGTCAAGGACAGCTTTGGACTCAAGAAGCTTAAGCCAGGCGATTTGATCAAGGCAATGAAAGAGGTCTACGGCGACGAAGTGGACAAGAAGCTCTGCAAAGAGGCCATCAAGCTGCTGGTCAACAGTGGTCGATGCGTCTACACTTATTTCGGCGGGAGCTTCCTGGAGATTCCTCACAAAGAGGGTGCGGCCAACGACTAATACTCAAGCGCACCGAATTCGATAGATGGGTCTCCGCATTCCGCGATTGATGGTCGCCGGCTTGTCCGGCGACTCAGGAAAGACCGTGGTCAGCCTCAGCCTCTTGGCAGGTTTGAGGCAAAGGGGGCGGTCTGTTTCCGCTTTCAAGAAGGGTCCCGACTACATTGACGCCGCCTGGCTCAGTGCTGTCGCCGAGTCGAACTGCCGCAACCTCGACACTTATATGGCGCCGCGCGATACTGTTCGGCGGCGATTTGTCGCCCAGGCTCAGAGTGCCGGGGTGGCTGTTATCGAGGGAAATCGTGGATTATTCGATGGCATGGACGTTGAGGGTACGCACAGCAGCGCGGCTCTGGCTCGTCTTTTGGACACGCCGGTAGTGCTTGTTGTAAACGCCACCAAGACCACGCGAACCTTGGCGGCTCTCATAAAGGGTTGTCAGTCGTTCGACTCGTCGCTGAATATCGCCGGTGTGGTCCTTAACCGGATCGCCGGATCACGCCATGAGGCGGTGATACGGGGAGCAATTGAGCAATACTGCAGCTTGCCCGTGGTGGGTGCGATTCCAAAACTCGGAACCGATGAGAGTGTGATCCCGGGGCGCCATTTGGGTCTGGTCACGCCGGCCGAGTTTGGATCAATGGATGAACTCATGGCGCGACTGACCGAGATCGCTACACGTCATCTGGACATGGAGCAGTTGATCGCAATCGCCGAGAAGGCAGCACCGATGGATGAAGTATCGATCGATTCTGTCGAACCGGTGCAGCGCCGGACGCGGATCGCCTTTTTCAAAGACGCCGTCTTCACATTTTATTATCCGGAGAATCTCGAGGCGCTCAAGGCTAACGGCGCCGAGTTGGTGCCGCTTTCCGCGATCGACGATGCCTCGCTGCCTGACGATATCGATGGTCTGTACATCGGCGGCGGCTTCCCTGAGACTCAGGTGGAGCGGCTGGTGGCCAATCGTGCCATGATGATTTCAGTCAAGCAGGCGGCTGAGGACGGATTGCCCATCTACGCCGAATGTGGTGGTCTTATCTATCTGTGTCGTTCTCTGATATCTCGGGACGGTTGTTCGTACCCATTGGCTGCGCTGTTCGATATCGACCTGAAGATGCATCAGCGCCCGGTAGGTCACGGATATGTTGAGGTGGAGGTGGACCGGCCCAATCCGTTCCTGGAGGTTGGGACAGTGCTGCGCGGGCACGAGTTTCATTACACCGGTCCCGTTGCGGACACGCCTATAGATGGTTGCATGAGGGTACGCCGCGGCGTCGGTTTGAGCAAGGCTCGCGACGGTCTTGTTTACAAATCCGTGATGGCTTGTTATACCCACCTTCATGCCGATGGCGTGCCTGGCTGGGCGCCCGCGTTTGTCGAGGCAGCGTACAGGTACCGGGCGATGTGTCGTGGCAGCATTGGTGGCGGGGGCGTGGCGATGAATGTGGTTTAGGGTGTGGTGAGCGGTTTGCAGACCACATCATGAAGCCGAAGAAACTGGAAACAGGTTGACTAAGTAATATAATCGATCGAGTGTATATTGCCGGCATGGCAAGGATACGTGGTCCCAACCGACCGCCGACACCAAGCCGCTTGAGCCGTCAGAAAGACATGAACGGGAAAGTTTCACCATGATAAAGATAGTCAAGAAAAAGAAAAAGAAGAAGCTGGGGAGTATGGGCTTTTCCGGCGGTGGCGCCGCGGGTGAACAGTCGCTCCTGCGACCTTTTGGCAAAACACGACCGGCCCCCTGCGGCGCCGAGGGCTGTCCTAATCACAACCACATCCGGCCGATGCTGATGATTATCTCCAAGGCTGAAGATATGGGTCGGTCCATGGATGATGCGTACACGGACGCCTGGAATATCTTCGCAGAAACCACGCCGTTCCATTCGGTTTGCGGTCGCGTTTGTCCGCATCCATGCGAGAGCGCCTGTAACCGCAGGGAAAAAGAGGGTGCTGTCGGGATTAATGCGGTGGAGCGGTTCATTGGTGACTTTGGGCTTGAGAAGAAACTCAAGCCACCGATGTTGACCGACGAAAAGCGCTCAGAGAAGATTGCGGTGGTCGGTTCCGGGCCGGCCGGCATGTCGTGCGCCTATCAGTTGGCGCGGCGTGGCTATCCGGTCACTGTGTTCGAGGCTTTCCCCAAGTCCGGCGGCATGTTGCGCTACGGGATTCCGGACTATCGATTGCCGCAGGACGTCCTTGATGCAGAAATGCAGCGCATCCTCGACATGGGTGTCGAACTCAAGGTGAACACGATGGTCGGTCGCGACGTACCGGTGGACGATCTCAAGAAAGAATACGCCGCGATTTTTGTCGGCCTCGGTGCTCATCAAGGCTTACAACTCAAGATTGAGGGCGAGGATGCGCCCAATGTCTGGACCGGGACTGACTTCCTGCACAAAGTGAACGAGGGCGAGATGATCGAAGTTGGCGATCATGTGGTTGTGATCGGCGGCGGTGACACCGCTATCGATGCTGCTCGCATGGCCCGACGTCTTGGCGCGAAGGCGACCATTCTGTATCGCCGTACGCGCACTGAAATGCCTGCTATCGAGGAAGAAATCGAAGGCGCCCTGGAGGAAGGGGTCGATATCCATTTCCTGGCCGCCCCGATCGAGATCTACAAAGAGGGCGATAAAGCTACCGGCATGAAATGTCAGCAGATGGAACTGGGCGAGCCGGATGCGTCCGGTCGTCGTCGTCCGGTACCGATCGAGGGAGATACCTTTGATCTGCAGTTCAGCACTCTAATTGCCGCCATCAGTCAGCAACCGGATTTCACCGGTTTCACCGATCTGATCGAAGGCAGGGACTGGATCAAGACTGACGACAAGTTCAAGACCAAGCTCGAGTCGGTCTTCTCCGGTGGCGACAGCGTCAATCTCGGCCTGGTGATCGATGCTATCTATCACGGTCGACGGGCTGCGGAAGCAATCCACGAAATGGTTACCGGCGAAGCCATGTCCCCCGACAAGAAGGCTGAGGCTATTCACTTCGACAAGTTGTACCCCGACTTCTATGAGGAGATGCAGCGTCAACAACCTGCCGTAATGCAGGTAGAAACCAGGTTCAAGGATATAAATGCGGAGATCACATCCACGTTCACGATTGAAGCGGCGACCGCTGAAGCCAAGCGGTGTATGAGTTGCGGTTTCTGTTTCGACTGTGGCGTTTGCTGGAGTCTTTGTCAGGACAGCGCTATCACCAAGTCGATGGTCAAGGGTGGTCCGGTAGTCGGTAAACCGGAGTATATCTATAAGCACGACGTCTGCACGGGGTGTAAGAAGTGCGCCGAGCAATGCCCGTGCGGCTGGCTGGAGATGCGATAGAGCATGCAAGTATGAGTATCGAGTATAAACCAATTCACTATATGTGGTAAACTACGGAGGTCCGACGATGGCGACATTCACGCTTGGTGAAGTAAGTATTGAGGTCGACGAAGATGGGTTCATGCTGGAGCCCGAAGAGTGGAACGAAGAGATCGCCAAGGCGCTCGCAACGACCGAGGCCGTGGACTTTCTGACCGAAGAGCACTGGAAACTGGTGCACTATCTGCGCGACTACTATCTGAAGTTCGGGATCGCCCCGATGATTCGGAAGCTGTGCAAAGAGACCGGTTTCCCGCTGAAGAAGATCTACGAACTGTTCCCGTCCGGTCCGGCCAAAGGCGCCTGCAAAGTCGCCGGCCTGGCCAAACCGACCGGCTGCGTGTAGGCAGTTAACGCTGTGGCGATAACGAACTAGCACAGGAGTCCCTGACTCCTGCGACGACAGGTCTCCCAGAGCCCTGACCTGCTGATTAGCACAGCGCATACAAATGTCGTCAGGCCTCCCGGTCTGACGGCGTTTTTGGAATTGAGGGACATGGTATTGATGCAGTTGCAGACCTTGTTCGCTGGTTTGCGATAGCTTTGCGACTATTTGCGGCAGTGAATTCGGCAGAGCACTTGACTGACGTTTCTGAGTGTGTATCGTCTGTTGCGGTGCTCGTAGAAGTTTTAATAAGCACGTCGGTTAATCCGGATCAATCGGTGTGTGTAACGACTTGAGGTGATGGTTGTGACGTTGCGAGAGCTTCTGACCAAGAATAGAGAGAGAGTGGTTGAGAAGTGGCGTCAGGGGATTATCGATACCTATCCTGCCGACGGTCGTGAGTTCCTGCGGCAGCAAGATGATCGTTTCGCTAACCCCATTGGATATGTCGTTCACGAGGAAACCGATCTACTGTTCGATTGCCTCGTCAACGACATGGACCCCGAGGCCACACGGTCATCGCTTGACAAGCTTATCCGCATCCGCGCCGTGCAGGATTTCCTTCCATCCGAGGCGGTATCTTTCGTGCTGCTGCTCAAGCCGATCATCCGCGAACTGCTGGCTGAGGAGATCAAGACGCACGCGCTTTGCGACGAGTTGCAGTCTACAGAGGATGCTATCGACATGATGCAACTGATGGCGCTTGATTGTTACACCCTGTGTCGTGACCGCATCTCTGAAATCAAAGTGAACGATGCCCGACGCAGCACGGCTAAACTGATTGAGCGTCTTAATGCCCGCCTCGCCGAAAGCCCCGCAAGCAATAGCTGCAATAACGCAGACAAAGACAACGATAGATGATAACGGAGGAATAGGACAGCTTATGAATTTGTTTTTTTCGCTGGTGGTCATAGCAGTTCTGATTGCCCTGCCCTGGGTTCTGGTCGGTGCGGCCGGGCTGGACTATCTGTTCGGCGTGATCGTGCCGTACGTCGCCCTGGCTGTGTTCGTAGTCGGCCTGTTGATGCGGGTATTGCAGTGGGCGCGCCTGCCGGTGCCGTTCCGCACCCCGACTACTTGTGGCCAGCAGAAGAGCCTTCCATGGATCAAACCCAGCAGGCTGGAGAATCCGCACTCTACCCTGGGTGTGATCGGCCGCATGCTTCTCGAGGTGCTCTTCTTTCGCTCACTGTTTCGCAACACGAGATCGCAGTTGAGAGATGGTTCCAGGCTGACCTACCTCGCTGATAAATGGCTTTGGGCCGGTGGCCTGGCCTTTCACTGGACTTTCCTGATTGTCGTTGCACGGCACTTCCGGTTTTTCCTTGAACCGGTACCGTGGTGCGTGAGTGTTATGGAGGGTCTGGACAGCTTCTTTCAGATCGGCCTGCCGATCATCTATCTCACCGACGTTATCATTATCGCGGCGCTGACCTATCTTTTCTTCCGTCGCATAGTCAACCCGAGACTTCGTTATATCTCACTGGCCGGTGATTACTTCCCATTGTTACTGCTTCTGGGGATTGCCGTCAGCGGTGTCTGGATGCGCTATTTCGACAAGACCGACATCGTTGGTATCAAGGAACTATCCATGGGTCTGGTGACCCTCGGCCCGGTCGTGCCGGAAGGGATCGGCGTCACGTTTTTCATCCATCTCTTCCTCGTTAGCGCCTTGCTGATTTACTTCCCCTTCAGCAAGCTGGTGCATGCGGGTGGCGTGTTCTTCAGTCCGACACGCAATCTGGCCAACAACAATCGCGTGAAACGGCACATCAATCCGTGGGATTACCCGGTGAAGGTGCATACCTATGAAGAGTATGAAGACGAGTTCCGTGACGTTATGAAAGCGGCTGAGATGCCTCTGGAGAAGGAGTAGCTATGGCCGAAGACGTGAAAAAACCGGAAGAACTGATTCAGATAGATTACGGGCCGCCCAAGCGCAGTTGGATGGATCCTGCTGTCAAGTTTGAGCGAGGGTCCTACAACTACGCCGCCGTTAAAGATAATCAGGAGTACCTCAGTCTCCCGTTCCCGCGTAAGTGGCAGCCGTACGAGGATGACTGGCAGCTTCCCGACGGTTGGGAGGAGATTATCTTCAAGGGGTTTAAGGAGCGGCTGGAGAAGTACCGTTCATTGCGCATCTTCATGGACATCTGCGTGCGCTGCGGCGCCTGCGCCGACAAGTGTCACTTCTTCATAGGAAGCGGTGATCCCAAAAACATGCCGGTGTTGCGGGCCGAACTCTTGCGGTCGGTCTACCGGAATGATTTCACAACAGCGGGCAAGGTTCTCGGCAAGTTCGCCGGTGGGCGCAAGCTGACGGTCGGCGTGTTGAAAGAGTGGTTCTACTACTTCTATCAGTGCACTGAGTGTCGCCGATGTTCCGTATTTTGCCCTTATGGCATCGACACCGCCGAGATCACTATGATGGCGCGCGAGTTGATGAACCTGATAGGTATCTCTATCGAGTGGATCGGCACGCCGGTGGCGAACTGTTTTCGCACCGGCAACCATCTGGGCATCCAGCCGCACGGTTTCAAGGACAGTATCGATTTCGCTGTCGATGAACTGGAAGAGTTGACCGGCGTGCGTGTGGAGGCTCCGATCAACAAGAAGGGCGCGGAGATTCTGTTTGTCGCGCCGTCGGCGGACTACTTCGCCTCACCGCACTATTACACGCTGCTGGGATACCTGCAACTGTTTCATGAGATCGGTCTGGATTACACCTGGAGTTCATACGCATCCGAGGGCGGCAACTTCGGACTGTTCCATTCGGCCGAGATGATGAAACGACTGAACTCCAAGATTTACATGGAGGCGAAACGCCTCGGTGTGAAGTGGATCATCGGCGGCGAGTGTGGTCACATGTGGCGGGTGGTGCATCAGTACATGGACACGCTGAACGGTCCGGCCGATTTCCTGGAGGAACCGGTCTCGCCTTTTACCGGCACGCGTTTTGAAAACACGCGCACGACCAAGATGGTTCACATCGCGGAATTCACGGCGGACTTGATTCATCATAACAAACTGAAACTCGATCCCAGCCGCAATGATCACTGGCGCGTGACTTATCACGACTCATGCAACCCCGTGCGGGCGATGGGTCTCCTGGAAGAGCCGCGCTACGTAATCAACAGCGTCTGCAACAACTTCCACGAGATGCCGGAAAACACGATTCGTGAGCAGACCTTCTGCTGTGGCAGCGGCGCGGGTTTGGGCACCGATGAAAACTTCGAGATGCGCATGCGCGGCGGTTTACCTCGGGCTAACGCCGTTCAGTACGTGCATGATACGCACGATGTGAACATTCTGTTGTGCATGTGCGCTATCGATAAAGCAACCCTGCCGCCACTGTTAGAGTACTGGGTACCGGGAGTGGAAGTCGGGGGGGTTCATGAGATGGTCGGCAATGCGCTGATCATGAAAGGCCAGCACGACCGGCCTACCGATCTGCGTGGCACACCATACGAACAAAACGGAAAGGAGGGCGACGACAATGTATGATGCCGGAAAAGTGATCCTCGGAATCGTGGTGTTCCTCGCCCTGGTTACCTTTCCCTTATGGTATAACCTGGCTGGTGAGGCCTCGGTGACAGCGCCGGAATTGGAAAAAGCTGAGGGGTCCCAATGTGTCGAGGACGCCGAGTGGATGCGTGGACATCACATGGACCTGCTCGATGACTGGCGTGATGAAGTCGTGCGTGACGGAGAGCGCTACTTCGTGGGACCGGATGGTCAGCGTATGGAGAAAAGTCTGTCCAACACCTGTCTCAGTTGCCATGTCAACAAGGACAAGTTCTGTGACCGTTGCCACAACTACATGAGTGTCGATCCTTATTGCTGGGACTGTCATGTTATCCCCAAGGAGGTGATGTGATGGGTATCGATAGACGGAAATTCTTCAAGGTATCCGGTCTCACCGCCCTGGGGTTGGCCGGTGGTTCCGTGAGCAAAGTGTTTTCCAGTGAGGATTCTCTCGGGACCGTTGCTCCGGTGCGACCTGAGGGTCCGCTTACGGCACAGCGCTGGGCGATGGTGATCGATCTGCGCAAGTGTCATGAGCATGCTGACTGCAATGATTGTGTGACCGCCTGTCACACGACGCACAATGTGCCCAAGTGGGAGAATCCCAAAGACGAGGTCAAGTGGATCTGGAAAGAGTCGTTCGAACACGCCTTCCATGATCAGGAGCATCCCTACCAACAGGAGAGTCTGAAACATCTGCCGGCGCTGGTGTTGTGTAACCATTGTGACAACCCCCCCTGTGTGCGCGTCTGCCCGACGGGGGCAACGTGGAAACGCGAGAAGGACGGCATTGTCATGATGGACTGGCATCGCTGCATCGGTTGTCGCTACTGCGTGGTTGCTTGTCCCTACGGTTCGCGCAGTTTCAACTGGCGTGACCCGCGCCCGAAGATACAGAAGATTCAGCCGGACTATCCGACGCGCTCGCGTGGGGTGGTGGAGAAGTGCACCTTCTGCGACGAACGGTTAGCGCGTGGAATGTTACCGGCCTGCGTAGAGGCGTGCAAGTACGGCGCCATGCATTTCGGTGATTTGGAAGACCCGAATTCAAATGTCCGGGAACTGCTCAGCGAGCGCTATACGATACGCCGCAAGCCCGGTCTTGGTACTAACCCCGAAGTGTATTACATAGTGTGAGGTACCAATGTTAGAAAAAGCGCTTGTTGGAGATAAGAGATACTGGACTTGGGTGATCTCTCTTATGGCCGTGATCGGAATCGCCACCCTGTTTTACCTTAGGCAGTATAGCGAAGGTCTGGGTGTCACCGGCCTGGGTCGTGATGTCACCTGGGGATTCTACATCGCACAGTTTACTTTCCTGGTTGGCGTGGCGGCCTCGGCGGTGATGGTCGTACTGCCCTACTACTTGCACGATTACAAAGCGTTCGCCAAGATCACTATTCTCGGCGAATTCCTCGCAATCTCGGCCGTGACCATGTGCATGACGTTCATTTTCGTCGACATGGGCCAGCCGTTCCGCATCGTCAACGTCTTTCTGTATCCGTCGCCGACTTCGATGATGTTCTGGGACACGGTATCACTCAGTGGTTATATGGTGCTGAACATAATCATCAGCCATGTCACTCTGGGTGCTGAGAAGCAGGGGATAGCCCCGCCGAAATGGATCAAGCCGGTCATCATTCTGTCAATCCCCTGGGCGGTCAGTATCCACACGGTCACTGCATTCTTGTATGCCGGACTCGGAGCGCGCCCCTTTTGGATGACGGCGATTCTGGCCCCGCGGTTCCTGGCCTCTGCTTTTGCCGCCGGACCGGCCTTGTTGATTCTGTTCTGTCTGATTCTGCGTAAGGTTACGAAATTCGACGCCGGTCGCGAGCCGGTGCAGACACTGGCCAAGATTGTCACCTACGCTATGGCGGTCAACGTTTTCTTCGTATTGATGGAGGTATTCACGGCCGTTTACAGTGGCATCCCGGAGCACCTGGAGCACTTCAAGTTCATGTTCTTAGGGCTTGAGGGCAACAGCATGATGGCCCCCTGGATGTGGGTGTCTTCAATACTGGCCGTCGTGTCATTGATACTGTTGCTCAACCCGAAAGCGCGTCGCAATGAGTCGTGGTTGGTCGTGGCCTGCATTGCGGTCTTCATGTCGCTTTGGATCGACAAAGGGATGGCCCTGATAGTGACCGGCTTCGTGCCGTCCGTGTTGGGTGCGGTGCCGACATACGTACCTACCGTGACCGAGTTGATGATCTCGCTCGGTATCTACGCGCTCGGTTTACTCATGGTGACCGTGCTATACAAGATTGCGTTGTCGGTGCGGGGTCAGTGGGTCTCGAAGAAGATTGTCGAAACGCAACGCAGTCCGGTGAAAGCTGGTAGTTGAAGGTCGACGGCGCGTGAGAGTATCACCGTACTGACGGCACTAACAGGATAGTGATTTGCAGGTGGGGTTGTTTTCGGGCAACCCCACTGTTATCTTAGGTGATGGACAATATCGGCGACAGATCAGATGTAGTCATTGTCGGCGGCGTAGCCTGCGGTCCCAAGACCGGCGTCACGCTGGTCCGTCGACTGCCCCAAGCAAAAATCACCCTTTTTCAAAGGGAGTCGATGCTGTCCTACGGCACCTGCGGGATGCCGTACTATGCCGCCGGTGAGATCCAGAGCTTCGACGAGTTGACGATAACTCCCTACGGTGTGCCCAGGTCCGCTGACTTCTTCAAACGGACCAAAGGGTTTGATGTCTTTACTGATGCCGAAGTGACAAGTGTCAACCGCGCGCAGAAAACGGTCACCGTAAGAATGCTGACCAACGGCGAGACGTTTGAGCACGGTTACGACAAGCTCGTTCTCGCTACCGGTGCGATTCCCAATGATGCGCCGTTTGAAGTCGCATCCACCGATCGTGTCCGACCCTTCACCCGTCCCGATGACGCCATTCGTTTTCGCAAACTGGTCGAAAAGGGGAAGGTCGGTCGAGTAGTTATCGTCGGTGGCGGATTCATTGGATGCGAACTGGTCGAAGCCGCGGCAGGGCTCTGGGGGCTTGAAACCGTCCTGATCGAGAAGGAGGATCAGGTCCTGCCGTTACTGCTTGACCCGGAGATGGCGCGCATGGCTGAGACGGAGATGAAGCGGCAGTCGGTGCAGGTGCATACTTCGACAGCCGTTCAGAAGATAGATGAGGACGATTCGGGCACGGTTCTCGTGCACCTTGATGACGGCCGGACCGTCGAAACCGATTACGTGGCGCTCTGTCTCGGTGTCCATCCTGAGGTTACGTTAGCTCGGCAATGCGACCTGAAATTGGGCGACACGGGCTGTCTCGAAGTTGATAATCACATGCGCACCTCCGATCCCGATATCTATGCCGGTGGCGACTGTGTGGAATCGCAGCACCTCGTGACCGGTCGGAAGATTTTCCTGCCCATGGGGTCGCTGGCCAATCGGCACGGGCGCGTGATTGCGGAGAGTATTGCCGGTTATGAGACGACCTTTCCAGGTGTGGTCGGCGCCTGTGTAATGAAACTGTTCGATCTCAATATCGGCAGCGTCGGACTGAGCGAGACGGCGGCGGCTGAGGCGGGCGTTGAGGCGCAAGTGGTCACCGGCGTTTTCATGGACAAGCCCGACTACTACCCGGAAGCTGCTTCGATGGTGCTGAAGATGGTTTATGCAGTTGATGACATGCGTCTGTTGGGTCTGCAAGCTGTCGGCGCCGGAGATATCTGTCGGCGCATCGATGTCTTCTCAATGTTCCTGCGACACGGCGCCACGGTGAGTGATCTGATCGATCACGAACATGGATATGCGCCTCCTTATGCAGAAGCACTGGACCCCCTGCACCACCTGGCGGCGATGGCGCAGGCGCAGGCTCGCGGCACAAACTTCATGACTCCGGGGACTCCGGACGAAATTGCGTCCCGATTCTCCACGCCGAGTGATATCGTCTGGCTTGATGTGCGCGAAACGGAGGAGGCAACAGCGGCTCCGTGGACGGTCCCTGACGGTCACGGCAAGACCATGAGCATTTCACTGAATGACCTTCGGGATCGTCTTGAAGAGCTTGACCGGTCGGCTAATGTAGTTATTATCTGTCGTCGCGGTCCGCGCTCTTACCAGACAGCGTTAATTCTCGCGCAGGCCGGATTTGAAAACGTACATTTTATCGGCGGCGGTACGACTGCTGTCGGAAAAATAGCGGGATATTGATAAGATGAGTACGCTGAGTTCAGACAACCTACGCGCTGCCGGATGGCATCTGGTCATGTGCGGGATAAATCACAAGACGTCGCAGTTGGAACAGCGGGAACGCCTTCAGATCGGCAGGGAGTCTATCGCAGCAGCCCACGCCGGGCTTGCCTCGCTTCCGGGCGTGCAAGAGGCGCTAATCGTTTCGACCTGCAACCGCATCGAGTTTTACATGGTTGCCGATCGCATGGATGATCCCTTCGATATAGCAGCCGCGTTCTACCGGAAATCTCGCGATCTCGATATTACTGCGCTTCGTGAGAATTTCTACGTCGCCAAGGGCAAGCATGCCGCCGCTCACCTCTTTCGCGTGGCCGCCGGAATCGACTCGATGGTTCTTGGCGAAAATCAAATCCTCGGTCAGATCAAGGATGCCTACAGCTCTGCCTGCGCTGTCAAAGTAGCCGGTAAGATCATGCATCGCCTTTTTCACCAGGCCTTTCGCGTTGGTAAGCAGGTACGTACAGAAACTGACATGGGCAAAGGCAGTTGCTCAGTGAGCACAGCGGCGGTCGGGTTGCTCAAGAGCCATTTGGATGCCGAGGCACGCCCAGCGGTTCTGTTTGTCGGGACCAGTAAGATGATCGCGTTGGCAGCCTCGAGTTGGAGCCGACTGCACCATAGTCGGTTGATGTTTGCCAACCGCACGCAAGCTGCATCGGAAGTCTTGGCCGCGAAGTACGGAGCATCCCACTACTCATTGGACGATCTCCCGTCGCTGCTGGCTGAGGCCGACATCGTCATAAGTTGTACCGCATCGCCCGAGCCGATCATAACGCGCGACATGCTCCAGGCACATCTGGATGCCTGTCCATCGCACAAGTTGATGATAATGGATATGGCTGTTCCCCGCGATGTCGAATTCGATAAGAACGGCCATCCCGACCTGACTATATTCGACCTCGACGATATCCAACGATACGTGAAGGAACAGCAGTCGATCCGGGCGGCGGCGGTACCGGATGCGGAACGACTCGTTGATGAGCGACTGAGTGAATTCGCGTTCTGGTATGACCACGTTCGCAACGAGATGACACCGCTGCGAACGATGGAAGATTTCGAGCGCGTCCGTCGCGAGGATCTCGCTTTGCTTCTGGGAGATTTGCCCGAGGACGTCCGCAGCAAAGTCGATGAGCAAACCAGCCGGTTGGTGCAGAAGCTGGCTCAGATAAAGGTGAACACGGGAGCCGGCAGTTCCCCTGATACGGAGTAGACAACAATGGCCAACAAGTACTTGCCGATAGGTATCTCGGTAGTCACGCGAACCTGCCTGGTGGTGGGCGGTGGGGTCGTCGCCCTTCGGAAAGTGGAGACTCTTCTCGACTATGAGACCGGGATCACGGTGATCGCCCCCAAGCCGGATGCCAAGATCGAGTACCACGCCGAACAGGGCAGAATCGAACTGATAAAGCGAGAGTATACGTCACCAGAAGCCGGCAAGTATGGTTTGGTGATTGCGGCTTCCAGCGATGCGTACGTGAACCAGGAAGTGTACAATGGTGCGATTGCCGCTCGCGTGCCGGTGAATGTCGTCGACAACCCACCCCTATGCGATTTCGTTTTTCCTGCTATCACCAAGCGAGACTGTCTGACGGTGGCGGTGTCGACCGACGGTCAGGCGCCCTTTCTGGCCGGTTTCCTGCGTGAGTTCCTGGATGGTATCTTTCCGGACCGGTGGTGTCGGATCGCCGGGTACGCCGGCAAGTTCCGTCGCATGGTCATGAAGGAAGGTCCTAAAGAGGCTGAGAAAAAGCAGAAATGTCTCCAGCGCTTCCTCAATGCGGACTGGAAGGTTCTGTTGAAGGACAAGGATGAGGAAGCCCTTGAGGCGGAATTCCAGGACTGGCTGAAGGTGTAGCACCGGACGAAGTGTCTGCCAAGTAGAACGCAAAAGACAATGAGCAAGAGCACAGGAACAGTATATCTCATCGGCGCCGGTCCGGGTGATCCGGAGTTGATAACGTTGCGCGGAATGCGTTTGCTCAAAGAGTGCGATGCCGTCATCTATGACCATCTGGTGCCGGACGAACTGGTCACCCTCTTGCCGCGTCGGGTCGAGAAGCACTACGTTGGAAAATTGGCCGGCTCGCACCTGATTCCGCAGAGCGAGATCAACGACCTGATGGTTAAGCTGGCCCGCGACGGCAAGAACGTGGCGCGGCTGAAAGGCGCCGATCCTCTGGTGTTCGGACGCGGCGGGGAAGAGGCACGATACTTGCGGGAACATGGCATCGAGTTCGAGTTCGTGCCCGGCGTGACGGCGGCAGTAGGTGCTGCGGCGTACGCGGGCATCCCATGCACCGACCGGACCAAGGCCTCCTTTGTCGTATTCGCTACCGGTCACAAGGCGGTGGACAGTTCGCGTCCTCCGGTTCCCTGGGAGCAACTGGCCAAACTTGAGGGCGGGACGCTTTCAGTCTACATGGGCGTCGGCGAGATACAGGGCATCGTGGAGAGACTCCTGACCTCCGGAATGCCTCCCGACACGCACGCCGCGGTTATCGAGCGAGGCACCCATCCCACACAGAGATGCTTTGTCGGCACGGTTGCGACTCTTCCTGATTTGGTCAACGACAACGATGTGAAACCGCCGGCGCTCTTCATGGTCGGCGAAGCTGTCGGACTGCATACTGAGTTGGACTGGTTCGGGGAGGGTCCGTTGCATGGTCTTCGCATATTAGTGTTGCGACCATCAGATCAAGCGGGCGAACTGTATCAAACGCTGCGGGACCATGGCGCCGAGGTAATGCCTTATCCATCGATTGCGACCGAGCAAGTAGTTGACGAAAAAGCATGGTCGGCCTGGCGGAAAATCGACCGCGCAGACCGCTGGTTGATCCTTACCAGCGAAAACGGCGTGCGTTATTTCATGCGCCAATTCGCGGACCGCATCGGTGACATCCGGCAGCTATCAGCTTTCAAGATAGCGGCAATCGGATTCGGCACAGCACGGGCGCTGAAGAAGCATCACTTGGTGCCGGACTTTGTTCCGAACGTTTCGACTGTCAAAGGACTGGCGACAGAGTTGGTCGAGAAGTACGACTGGTCGCACGCTACGGTGGTGCGGGTGCAGGGGAATCTGTCTGATTCCACCGTGCCCGACGCACTCAGCAAAGCCGGGGCGAAAGTCATGCCGATGGAGGTGTATCGCACATACTTCCCGGAATGGCCGGTCGGATTCAAACGCAAGCTCCTGCAAACGCCTCCCAATGCCATCTTGTTCAGCAGCGGTTCGACGGCTGAAGGTCTGCGTGCGCTGTTGAGCGATGAGGAATTCACAAAGGTTACGGCGCATGCGCAGATCGTATCGATTGGTCCATCGACCACTCGCGTCATCGAATCACACGGGTTGAAAGTGACAATTCAGGCCAGGCGCCATTCGGTGCCGGGGTTGGTGCAGGAACTGGTTGAGTTCTACCAGTCATAGTCACAATGAAGAAGCACCCATGAGGGGCGCTTCGACAACTTCTGATTAGGAATATCGGCTCGCATGACGGTGGTTTCCCACCGGGTCTGAAGACCCGGCGGGCGCGAGCAGGACCATAGGCTCATCCGTAAGGATACATCCCTTTCTTGATCGTCTCAAGATTATCGAGAATCTTGTTGTGCTTCTCCTCGTCGATAAGCAGGTAATCGAGCAAGTACTCCTGCACCACCATCTTTCTGCCCTTGAGAGCTATCAAAGCTGCTTCGGCAAACTTGATGGTCTGCTTTTCCAGTTCTATGTGTTTCTCGATCAAACTCCAGACCTGGCCGAGTTCATCAGGGTCGAGTGATACCGTTTTGTGCTCGAGGCTGTCGGCGATAAACTCCTGGACACGATAGTGCATCTGCGAGTCGCGCTGGATAATCTCCATGACCATCCGAACAACCGGGTTCTCGGTTTTCTCGATGATCCTGCCGGTCGAGGCCACCGACGCGTTTTCCACCTTCTGCCATTTCCGCATGTTGGCGACGATTTCTTGCTGGATTTCCTTGGTAGACATTTCGACTCCTCTCTTGCTGTGTTCAGACAAACATGAATTACATTAAGCTGCGTTCAGCAAAAGTAACAACCTTCGGACCGGAAAGTTTCAGTTATTCCCCAATAGTCCAGGCTTAAGTTGATCCATGTTCTCCACATCCGCATAAAACAGCGGCGAAGCATTGATATTATGGGACTGGTTGTGCCGCAGCACTTCGCCGCAAATGCCGGGGGGATTATCCGGAGGCAAAGAAAGCGACGACGGCAAAGAGTATCATCGTGCCGATCGACTATCTGTCTACTGCCGATCCGGCTGTGTCCGGTCGTTTATGTTCGCGTCTCGCGACCGATCTGTTTGGCGTACACCAAAGCCATAGTGCGGTAGAACATGTGCGCGAACTTTGAGTACGGCATGTACCACAGCAAGAAGAACACCACCAGCATATGGGCAAAATAGTTGGCATAAGCAAGTAACGGAACACCGACCAG
>JAUXBJ010000111.1 GCA_030619425.1 bacterium | reverse complement strand
TCTGAACGTGGACAGGAACCGACCCGCGCCGGTGTAGCCGGTCCAACGATTGATAACGTTGCCCGTGCTGTCGGTCAGAATAAAGACCGGAAAATAGGGGCCGACATGATAGCGCTCTGAGACTGCCTTGCCTTCGCCTTTCCCGGCATTGAGCGGAATGTAGATGACTGCGGTCAACGCCCTTTTGACCTGAGCCTCCGAGGCCACTTCACGAGCGGCCAGTTCGCAATACTCTCAGTCGTCGCGGAAGAATTCCAGCAGAATCGGTTTGCCCTGGGTGGCCGAGAGTGTCCTTGCCTGGTCGTAGTTCTGGGCATCCTGCGCCGCGACTGCCGGCGGCATGGATAACAGGAGAGCAACAATGACGATAGGTAGCGACAACTGGTAGCCCACCCGGAACGTGGCGTCAGGTGTCTCTGCCTGACGCACCACAGGCTGTCGGGCAGAGACACCCGACAGCACTTTGGCATAAACTTCTCTGGACAAAGCAACGATGGCGCAGATGAGAGCATCTGCCGCCCACGGAATAAATAACGACTTCAAAACGCGACTCCATCGGTTATTTTCAGCATCGTCGGACCGTCCCAAGAGTCAGGCGCCGCAGGGCGGCATCCCGGCACAGTTGCTGTTACCGCTGGCGCACGGCACGAAGAGCATCGAATAACAGGCGCTTGGGTGATTTCTCGGAGTTGGCCCGGATGGCAGTGAAGCACTTGTCGCACGTGTTGTTTTTGGAGAATTTGGCGACCAACTCCTCTTGCGAATCGTACTCATCACGAAACATCCCGCACGGTGTCAGCTTAGCCCAGGGATTAACGATCAGAAACCGCGTCCCGGCCTTGCAGTTGGGCTGCCGTCCCCCCTTGAAGAATTCAATCATCTGCCTCAAGGTCCACTCAGAGGTCAGTATCGGGTAACCGTCCTTCTGCATCGCGACCAGTTGATCGACCACCTTCGAAAGGTCGGCCAGATCCTCCGGACTCGTGACCAGGTAGAACTCCTTGCCGGTGCGCAAGGAGTTGTAGGTCGAGAAGTTGACCGCCACGCCCCACTTTTTGGCCAGTTCCGCTATCTTGGGTAGATCGCGGAAGTTGTCGCTCTGAACGACACAAGCCAGGATCAGGTCGTTGTTGCCGTGCTTAGCCAGTTTCGGTACCAGTTCGCTAATATGTTCAAAGTTTTTCTTGAGATGGCGAAAGGTGTTCTGGCGTTCATCGGGGTAATCCAGCGAAAGCGAGAACTGATCGACTCCGGCCTCTTTCAGCGCCAGGTAGCGCTTCTCATCAAGTATCTGCACGTTGGTGGTGATGATGAAAACCGGCACCGGGTCTTTCTCGCGCATGGCTCTGATAATCTCGACCAGGTCCTTGCGCAGGGTCGGCTCACCGCCGGATATTTGGGCCACGGCCGGTTTCAGCCTTGGGATCCACTTGGCGAACTCCTCAGGGGCTAGGTGCGGCTCTTCGACGTATGCTCCCAGATCACAGTGCTCGCAGTTGGCGTTGCAGTTGTAGGTAATCTCAAACGAGACCGTGATCGGCTTACCGCGAATGATATTCAGCGCCGTCCGGGCGGCGATTCTGGCCTTGCGTCCTGCACTTAGCTGGGGCATCGACTCACCTTTCCATGTTCTATCGACGTGGCGTCATTCTGCCGAATAGTACAACGGCATCAAGCGCACACAACAACTCCGGGACGCACTCAGCCGGTCCACAGAGTTGCCCAAGGCAGCCAAGATAATGTCTGTATCTGAGAAGGCAAAGAAAAACCCGCCCAAAAAAATGGGCGGGTTTGACATTATGGGAGAGAGACTGCAATTTGAAAACGCTCACCGTTATCACGGTAAAGGGCATTTACAGCCACTTGTCACATTTTGCTCTCGCTGCCGTTCCGAAGAACGGGTCACGGCGTCGGCGCAGCGATCAAGAGACGACCTTCATGAGCTTGGTGTTAGAGGTTTTCAAATGACCTCTCTCTCCTCACTCTTTCTATACATAATATCGAATGTAACAAACTTTTTTGCAATATGTTTTTACGATTCTTGCCATGATCGTCCCGATGTGATATTTTGACGCCCAACACAGGCAAGCCTGTTTCTCGCGCTTCGCGCACTCCGAACCTCACCCTGAGCGGAGTCGAAGGGTGAGCGGAGTCGAAGGGTGAGCGGAGTCGGAGGATGAAGTCTTAGGCGTGAAGGCCATCAGGCCGATACGCCTGACGGCACGTAGAATGAAACCGCTCGTTGTCACCGCCGGGAACAACAGATGATAGTATCTCTTGGTCTTGACATTGTTGAAATCGCCCGCATCGAGCGGGACCTCAAGCGGTTCGGAGAGCGATTCGTAAATCGCATTCTGGGTGCAAAAGAGCGGTCACAATACCAGAAGCGCAACGACCGGACCCTGTTTCTGGCTGGGCGGTTTGCCGCCAAGGAAGCGGTGGTGAAAGCGCTGGGATACTACCTGAGTGTACGTCCACCCCTGCACCAGTTGGAGATCATCAACGATGCATCCGGACGACCGGAGTTGGTACTTCCGGATGACGTTAAGGCAAAGCTGCGCGGTGCGCACTGTCTTCTGTCAATTACGCACGAACAAAACTACGCCGCTGCGGTGGCGATCTTTGAGGAACCGTAATGAATCAGGACGAACTGCTCAAACTGTTCAAAGACTCAGGAGCCCTTCTGGAGGGACATTTCAGACTGTCCTCGGGGCGACATTCGGACGTTTACTACGAGAAATTCACTCTGCTGAAGCAACCGGCCTTATGCACCCGCATTTGCGAGGAGATGGCCCGGCGGATCAAGCCGAGCGCGCCGTCGGCAATCGTGGGCCCAACGACCGGTGGGATAATCATCGCCTACGACGTGGCCCGTTATCTTGGAATCGATGCCCTCTACGCCGAACCGGGGGAGAAGGGACGGATTTTCAAGCGCGGATTCTCGCTGGAGAAAGGGCAGAAAATCGCCATCGTCGATGATGTTCTCACTACCGGTGGGTCGATTCGCGAGTGTATTGATCTGGTCAACCAGTACGAGGTCGAAATCGTCGCTATATGTGAGATGCTGGAGCGCTCCAACGGTACGGTGACGTTCGACTATCCGTTCGATGCTTTAGCCTCGGTCGCCGCCAACGATTGGTCGACCGACGAATGCCCGCTGTGCGCCAAAGGCGAGCCTTTGACCCAGCGCGGCAGCCGCAAGTTCCAGGTGTAGGTTGCCCACACTTCGGTCGAATGAGTTGTATTTTCAGGTGCCGTCAAGGCGACTCGCCTGACGGCCATCACGTGTGAGCAAGTTTTAGCCTCGCGGTCGGGCGCAGAGACTTTAGCGAGATCTTCGGCGGTACTCAACGACTGCGTTGCGTTGCACCCAGCATAGTAGTACAAGCAACGCCGCCAACACTAGGGCACATGTCCAACGCCCAATTGTTCCGAGGATGCCTGAGGAAAAAAAACGTTCCTTGGGGAAGAACCCGGTTAGTGTTTTCATCTCTTGGGGAGTTACGACGAAGAGATGAACTGTCCGTTGGAGGTCTCGCTTATTAGTCTTGTATTCATCGGAGCTATGTCTGTATGGGTGATCCACAACGAGGTTTGCTGTTGCCTCAACATACCGGTGGTAGAGACTGTCATCGAAGGCCGGCAGTGTTACACGCAGGTCAGGGGTTACCTCTTCGGTTCCGGTTTTGGTGGTATACCCCAGCGAGAAGTTGTCTGAGGAGCCCCCTTTTGATACGCCGAGGATATGATCCCCTTCAGTCGAAAGGTAAGACCGCCTTCCGGTCCAGTCACCATTCAGAGACTTGAAGGGCTCCATTTCTATAGTCACCTTCCAAGAGTCTGTCACTGGAACGGTGTCGCGGTCGTTTGTCAACTTATTCCCCAACTGATCATAGTTCCTGATCACTGATTCCGGAACGCCGTTTGTAACCAGTTGGCGGGCTTCAGAAGTCTGCAGTATTTCCTCCACCGGGGTGTCATAAGGGCTGGTAATCACCCACCAAAGTACCGCTCCCACCAAGCCCATCACAAGCAAGATTAAAAAGATGGTCCCGACAAGATCTCTGAACCGTGGCCGTGCCTCTTGACGTGCCATCGACCTCTCCTCCTGTGGCTGATTTCGGCCTGGATCGAATCTGAAAGTTCACCTGCCGCTACAGCCGTTCATTCCGTGAACGGCAGATGTCCACATCTGCCGCGATCTCATGGTTCGACTCCGCTCACTATGTACTGATTGTGATCGTATACCTTAGACCTCACCCCGAGCACTCTGAACCTCACCCTGAGCTTCCCACCACCTCACCCTGAGCGCAGTCGAAGGGTGACACTCAATGGCGAGCCGATCCCACAGTCCCGCCAAGGGCGGGATGGGGTACCCGGCTTGTTGCTTACTCCACAACCTCGAAGCAGTGCGGGCCGTCCCAACTCGGCGGGAAGCTGCCGATTTCCGAGCCGTAGGCCCACATCCAGGTGCCGGACGTTGGGTACCACGCCGAATCCACACATACGTTCTTGCCCAAAGTACTAATCGGGCCGATCGTGATCGTGTAGACGATATCATCGAATCCCGGAGGCATTCCGGGGCCGGTCATCACAACGCAGCTGAAGGCTACCGTATCCTCCCCCGCTCCATCGATATCAACGTAGTTGATCTTCCATACCAGGTCGAAATCGTCTTTACCGAGGGTGCCGGTGAAATCACCCGCCACGGTGCCCCAAGTGGCGCCGTCTGGAGAGTAAATCTTGAACCCGTTGGTGATGCCTTTGGCCTTGTCGGCGACGGCGTTCTTCAACCGCAGGTAAAAGACAACCGAATCGCCCGCCGTAATCTGACCGGTTGCCGGTGAGCCGTCGACATGGTCGAGGGTTATGGTGCGTAGCGAATCGGGTGTGCCGCCGCCGTTGTCGCCGTTGCCATTGTTGACGTCGCTAGTGCTGTCTTCGTCCGCGCAACTGACTATAGCTGCCGCGAGGCCGAACATCAGGATCAAAACTGTCTTTCGCATGTCGTCATCACTCCTATTAGGATTCTTCGATTTTCATCACAAGTTCAGTCATTATAGTTGAGCCCGACCGATCTGTCAACGGCAAGTTCCAAAAGTGGGCCAAAACTATTGCGGTGCTGCAATCAACAACAACCCGATTGTCTCAACACTTACCTGAAATTTGTTTGCACATACGAAGACCCGGTAAGTATAATAGACATTACAAACCACGCCCCGCACAAAGGAGATACCGAGGTGACTGATAGTTCCACCGAAGACATCAAGAGCAAGACCAGCCTTTGGGGCTCGATCGTTACCATTGTTGCCGGCCTTCTGATCATCGGACTGACGGTGACCACTATCCACTATCGCGATTTGTACGTTCAGACACTGGACCGGCTGCGTTCTGTGGAGTTCCGTAACCAGATTCTTGAAGAAGATGTCTCCAACTTTCGGTTCCGAAAAGCGAATTCGTCGGCCTACGCGCTACAGTTGGAGCCCACCTTGACAGTCGCTGAGTTCGAGTCTTTACAGCAAAAGGGGTTATGGGACCCGTACGCCGATATCGCCAACGACCTGATCAATCACCCGGAGCTAATCTCGCTGAATTCCGCCCGAGAGGGGGAGGCGCCTGTTCTCACGCGGGAGGGTATCTGTGTCCTTGGTCCGGATCGGGTGCTGGCTTTCTTCGAGCACGCCAACACACAAGGAAGAATGCTGGCGTCCTACACTGTTTCAGATGATGGAGAAATCAGTTGGGGGGTCCAGGAGGCAGCGGAGTTGGAGTAGAACGAGACTCTAATGTGAAATGGAGGAAACGGTATGGCCGGCAGAGTCTGTCCAATGTGGGTCGGTTACGTCATGGCAAGTCCTTTGAGACGTCTCTTGCAGAATCCCCGGAAAATCCTGGGAGACTACATCGAGCCGAGTATGACGGTTCTGGATGTGGGCTGTGCGATGGGTTTTTTCAGCCTTCCGGCGGCCAGGCTGGTTGGATCGAACGGACGGGTTGTCTGCGTCGATCTTCAATCCGGAATGATCGAGTCCCTGACGCGGCGGGCGGCTCGATCCGGGTTGTCGGATCGTATCGACCCGCGCGTTTGCAATGAGCACAGTCTTGGAATCAGTGATCTCGTCGGCCATGTTGACTTCGCTCTCGCCTTCTATGTGGTGCACGAGGTTCCGAACGTCCCCGGACTCATGACCGAAATCCACGCCGTACTGAAACCGGGCGGAAGGTTCTTTGTTGCCGAGCCCAGGGGCCACACATCGGTCGACGAGTATGAAGCCACCGAGGCCGCTGCGCAAAAGGCTGGGTTTGTGATTGTGGATCACCCCAAGCTTAGACGAGACCGGACAACCATGTTTGTGAAGACTGAGATTACCAGGTAGGCAACCCACGTAACCCTGAGATTGTCTCAAGAGGTAGTTGCGACGGGTCTTGCGCTCGGCGAAGCCAAGCGTGTGACCTGTCGCTCCTTTGTAAGTTGTTGTCCAAGAGGTAGACAAACAACCGTCGGTTCACACCCCCGCCTTCGGCGGGTCCAAGAACCGACGGAACATGGCACTTGTGAGACAGCCTCTGGACATCTGGCGCGCACCATAACCTGAAGTCAGGC
>JAUXBJ010000333.1 GCA_030619425.1 bacterium | reverse complement strand
GCGCGGACCATCGGACTGCAACGACGCAATCAAGCCGAACGTCTGCGCCCCCGGTGTAACCATTCTTTCCACCTGGCCGGGGGGTGGTTACCTGTCTATGACCGGCACATCGATGGCGGCGCCGCAGGTATCCGGGTTGGTGGCGCTGTTGCGCCAAAAGAATCCCAACGCCACGGTCGATCAAATCAAAAACGCGATTCTAACCACCGCCCGCGATTTCGATCACAGCCTGCCCGACAACGACTATGGCTGGGGTGTGATCGATTGTATGGCGGCGCTCGACGCTCTGCCCGATGATAACTCCGAGCCGAACGTGCACCTGTACAGCTTCGACCATCCGCCCATCGCACCCGGCGACACTGCGCGCGGAACCATCGTCCTGCAGAACCTGGGGCATGACGTGACCAGCGTGACCGTCTCCCTCTCCGGCGCTGAACCTCTGCTGGAAATTCTCTCGGGTAGCGCCGACTTTGGAACGATCAGTAGCGGCGACACTGTAGGCTCCAACGACGAAATCGTTGTAGTGGTATCTGACCAGGCGCTTGAAGGCAGTGTTTTGTCGCTCGATCTGGGGATCAGCGGATCGGGAGGGTATAATGAGACGCGGCAGTTGTTCTTCCTGGTTGAGCCGAGACTCGGACGCTCCATCGCAACCCATAACGTCGGACTCATTGAATTCAGCCTGACCAACTTCGGCAGTTTCGGTCTTGGTGACGGTATGTGGTTCCCGGCCGGCGGCGAAGGGTTCAAATTCGACGGTTCCGATGATTACCTCTACGAGGGTGGTCTTATCATCGGTGTCGATTCCACGCACGTCTCGGATGGACTTCGCAACGCCTCGGGTGAACCGGATGGAGACTTCGGTGTCCTGCCGGGGGGGAGCTTCACGGTTATCGATCCGGGGCCGGGCGGTTCGCAGCAGATAATCACCCGCTTCGGTGATCAGCGGGCTGAAAACCCGCTTGGACTCGAAATCACGCAGTTGTCGTTCGCCTATCCCTCCTATCCCCCCTATGCCAACAACGATTTCATCATCCTGAAATACGCTGTTAGGAACACGGCCAAACACGCTATCAGTGGTATCTATGTTGGTCTCTACCTCGACTGGGATGTCGCCTACTATCAGGTCAACGCCGGGGGGTATGCTACCAATGACGAGTTCGTTTGGATAGCTTATTACAGCGGTGGTAACTACATCGAACCGCGCGGTTGCATGGTTCTCGAAGGGCCGTTGTATACGGGATGGACAAGTCCCGGGACATTCGTATCGTACAGCGGCGACGGTTTCACCGAAGCTGAAAAATACCAGGCCTTAACGGACGGATTCGGAAGCGCCGGCTACTACGACAGTTCCAGTACCGACCTGGTACAGTTGATAGCTGTCGGCCCGCTCAATCTGGGCTCAGGTGTAATCGACACCGTTGCCTTTGCGCTGCTGGCCGCTGATAACCGGTCGGGAATGACCGCCGCTTCCGACCGGGCGCGTGATGCCTATGCCAACCTGCCCACCGATGTCGACGACGACCAACCGGGTCTGCTTCCCGATGGCTTCACATTGCATCAGAACTACCCCAACCCATTCAACCCGACCACGACCATCTCGTTCATTCTGCCGCGCAAGAGTGATTATCTTTTGAGCATCTACAATATCGCCGGGCAAAAAGTCACCCAGATAATCGGCAAGGGTAGCGTCGGCGCCAACCAGGTGATCTGGGACGCAGGGGAAATGGCCTCGGGTGTCTATCTGTACAAACTGACCGCCGGCGACTTCGTAGCGAGCCGGAAGATGGTACTGTTGCGGTGACCTGAACACGCTGATTCGGGTTTGCCGTATTCGCCGGGCATTATAGAAGCCTGTTTGGTTCGGCTGTGCAATCGAAAGGTCGACGTATTAGCCTTTGCCAAACGGCCCGGTGCGCTATATACTTCCCCCACTCAATAGTGAGTTGATTGACTGTCTCGTTTCAGGAGCAGCAGGTGTCACGAAGGAAAGCCGATAACTCCACGCAACAGAGAATAGTCTGCCTGGGAGCCTACTATCTCACCATCGGGTTCTTTCTGATGGCTATGGTGGCGCCTGAGGGAAGAGTGTGGGGATTCAATTGGTGGGCATATCTCTCGGCATCTTGGCGGATTGTCTTGGCCTTGCTGGGGCTGGTTGCCGGGCCGGTCTTGTGGCAATTGGCTGCTCGCATTCATCGAAGCGAGACCGGAGAGCACGATTCGGGCGCCGATTCAAGCTACCTGAAACTCGCGCTGCCGTTCGCCTTTGTCTTCGCTGCGCTGTATCTGTTTTTCCCCAGCCAGACCCACTTCCTCGGGGATGGTTATCAGCTTCTGTCACGACTCGCCGACGGTTTGGGTTCGGTGAAATCGTGGGATGTCGGGGCATCACTGCTCAACGATGCAGTATTTTCGGCGACCTCTGGAAGCAACACCGAGCGGGCGCTGACAACCTACCGGATTATCTCGGTGGTATCTGGTGTCCTGACCCTCGGTATAGTCTTTGTGGGCGCAACTTTGTTATTCAAGAGCACCGTCAGACGCATCCTGTTCATGCTCGGCGTAGCGACCGGTGGGTATGTGCTCATGTTCTTTGGGTACGTGGAGAACTATGCTCTTCTGATAGCGATGTTGACCCTTTACTCGCTGATCGGGTTGCTGGCGCTCCGCGACCGACTGTCGGTCTGGTGGACATTGCCGCCCGTTGCAGCAGCTACCTTCATACACATTTTCGGACTGACCCTCCTGCCGAGTCTTGGTTATCTGCTGCTCAGGAGAACCCGGGTGGGTGAAGGATTCGCCGCCTTACGCACTAAGACAAAGCTTCTCATTGGTCTGGCCACGTTCGTTTCCGGTCTGGCGGCATACCACTATCTTTGCAGCAACTTCTATTTCTTCACGTTTGCCTTCCTGCCGATAATTCCCGATCAGTTCACGGTGGAGGGTGACAGCCTGCTATCGGTCAAACATCTGCTGGATACGTTGAATCTTCTATTCCTCCTCGTGCCGGGGCTTCTGGTGCTTGTTTCCGGCTTGCTAATGATCACTGGAAAGGCCGTCTTCGAGTCGATCGAGAGTCGTTTTCTTCTGATTTTCACCTTGTCGACACTGGCTGCGGTTTATGTGTTCAATCCGGGAATCGGCATGCCGCGCAACTGGGACTTGTTCTCAATAGTGGGCATACCCCTTGCCATACTCTGTTTTCACACACTTCTCTCTTTGAAAACCAGGAGTATGACACCCTTGCTGGTGGCGTTACTGGCCTGCAGCCTGGCGGGGCTGGTTTTGGCGCCGCGAGTGGTGTCACAGGCTCAACCCGAGGTCGCCATTGCGCATTTCAAAGATTACCTCGAACTCGACAAAGTCAGGAATCGGAACGCGCGACGGTTGCTTATCGACTACTACAAGCAGACAGGCGACACGGCTGCAGCATCACGAGAGCAGACACTGGCCGAACGGGACTTTCCGGAAAGCGCTCACAATAAGAGAGGTAAGCAGCACTTACGCAGCGGGAATATCGACCGGGCCGAAGTCGAATTCCGGCGGGCTATCGAACTTAATCCGCT
>JAUXBJ010000204.1 GCA_030619425.1 bacterium | reverse complement strand
GCGATCATCACTAAGGTGATGTCGAGAACCTGCCTTTCTGCCTGTGTCTCAGGACCTTCGGTGGTGTGGCCACATCGTCACAATATGCTGTGTTTGTCGGAATCACCAAGGAAACTACGAGACCGGCAGGCGGCCAACCATCAAAAGGACTTGTCACCGTGTCTCCGATCAACTATAGTAACCCTCATGTTCGTAACCTCGAAATCCATGGAGGTCATCATGCTCACGACAATTCGCATCAATTGCAACAACTCTATCTGGCTGATTGCTTTGGCAACGCTGCTGTTCAGTCCGGCGCTGACCACTGCCGTCGACACAGACTCTTACCAGATGCCACCCAGGGTAATCGCCGATCTGGCCGATTCCCCGCGGACGCCGGTGGTGTCACTTAGCCCAAACAACGAGTGGATGTTGTTGCTGAAATACCCACCGCTGATCTCGCTGGAGGAAGTCGCCCAGCCGGAACTGCGCATCGGCGGCCTACGCATTAACCCGCGCCGCAATGGTCCCAATCGGGAGTGGTACTTCTATGATCTGTTGCTGAAGCGTATTTCCGACGGTTTGGAGCGTCCCGTCACCGGGCTGCCGTCGGGAGCAAAAGTGACCAATACAAGCTGGTCGCCGGACGGCAAGAAGGTTGCTTTCGTAAACCGTGGACCTGACGCCTTGGAGCTGTGGGTGGTGGATGTTTCATCGGGTAAGGCTCAGCGGCTGGATCTGCCGCCGCTTAATGCCGCTTATGGCAGTCCGCACCGATGGTTGTCCGACAGCAAGAGGCTGCTGGTACGCACCGTGCCCGCCGACCGTGGGGCAGCACCAGCCGAGCCGGTTGTTCCGACCAGCCCGATTATACAGGAGAACCTTGGTCGCAAAGCACCGGCACGAACTTACCAGGACCTGCTGGAGAATGAACACGATGCCACCCTTTTTGAGTACTACCTGACATCGCAGGTGGTTTGCGTGACTCTTGACGGTAAGGTCAACAGCATTGGCGCTGCCGGTATCATTAGACGAGTCAGCCCGTCGCCTGATGGCAAGTATATTCTGCTGGAGACAATTCATCGGCCGTTTTCTTACACCGTTCCGTCCTGGCGTTTTCCTGTAAAGATCGAAGTGTGGGACCTCGACGGCAATGTTGTTTACGAGGTGGCCGATATCCCGCTGGCCGATGAAATCCCAATGGCATTCGGTTCCGTCCGTACCGGGCGGCGCGAGGTGGGTTGGCGCGCTGATGCCGATGCCACCCTTAGCTGGGCGGAGGCTCTTGATGGTGGTGACGCCGGCGTCGAGACGGACGAGCGTGACCGGTTGTTCCTGCTGCCGGCGCCTTTTGATGGGAATCCGATACCGCTGATTACGCTGAAGCTGCGCTACAGCAACATCGATTGGGGCAATGATAACCTTGCCGCCGTCTCCGAATGGTGGTGGCAGACGCGCCAGATTCGAGTCTGGCAAGTCAAACCCGGTTCACCGGAGACTGAGCCGAGGCTGTTGATGGACCGCTCGTGGGAGGACCGCTACAATGATCCCGGCAGACCGCTGCACACGCGTACGAAACAAGGCAGAACAGTGCTGCTGACGGCCGACAACGGCGGGACTATCTTCCTCTCCGGCGCGGGTGCGTCGCCCGAAGGGGATCGACCATTCCTTGACGAGTTTGACCTGACGACACTTGAGTCCCAACGGCTGTTTCGTTCCGAAGCGCCGTATTACGAGAACCCGGTACGCTTGCTGGACGCGAACAAACGGCTACTCCTGACCAGACGCGAATCTGTTACTGAGCCTCCCAACTACTTCGTGCGGGATCTCAAAAAAGAGACACTGCGACCGGTGACTGAGTTTCCCCATCCCACGCCGCAGTTGATCGACGTTCAGAAGGAGTTGATCCGCTACCAGCGAGAGGATAGCGTGGATATGACGGCTACTCTGTATCTCCCACCCGGATACAAGGTCAAGGACGGACCACTCCCGATGCTGATGTGGGCCTATCCCCAGGAGTTCAAAAGCGCCGATGCGGCCGGGCAGGTGACGGATTCACCGTATCGTTTCGTTCGCATCGGCTCTCATTCACCTTTGATGTGGCTGGTGCATGGCTACGCCGTGCTCGATGATCCTACCATGCCCATTGTCGGTGAGGGGGACGAAGAACCCAACGATACCTATTTGGCACAACTCGTATCCAGTGCTCAGGCGGCGGTGGACGAAGTCGTGCGACGCGGCGTAGCCGACCCCGACCGTATTGCCATCGGCGGGCATTCCTACGGCGCCTTCATGGCGGCCAATCTGCTTGCCCACTCGGATATTTACCGGGCCGGTATCGCCCGTAGCGGCGCCTACAACCGGACACTCACGCCGTTCGGATTTCAATCGGAAGAGCGTAATCTCTGGGAAGCGCCGGAGGTGTATTTCGCGATGTCACCGTTCCTGCACGCTGAAAAAGTGAATGAGCCGATCTTACTTGTTCACGGCGAAGCTGACAACAACTCCGGCACCTATCCGCTGCAGAGCAAACGCTTCTATTCGGCGTTGAAAGGCCAAGGCGCCACAGTGCGTTTGGTGATGCTGCCCCATGAAAGTCACGGCTATCGAGGCCGCGAATCAGTCATGCACATGCTCTGGGAAATGACTGAATGGCTGGACAAGTACGTGAAGACTGCTGAACCGAGGGAGCACCTGAAGACAAAGGGTGAAGCAGGCGCCGAGGGCAATTGATGCACCGGCTACTGTGCCCGTTTACACCTATTGACCTAAGATGTTGAGGTCCTTATGAAGTTCACTTCTGTACTAACAGCAGGATGGCGAGTCCCGCTCGCGATCCTTATCCTGGTTGCTATGATGCCGACGGCAGACGTTGCGGCGGCATTCCGATTCGCCGTGATCGGTGACCGCACCGGCGGTCACGTGGAAGGAGTCTACGGAGAAATCCTCGATGAGGTCCAGCGCCTTCGCCCGGATTTCGTCATGACGGTCGGTGACATGATCGAAGGATATACCGAAGACAGCGTCCAGTTGAACTCGGAGTGGAAGGAATATTTGGGTCTGGTAGACAGGCTGTCCATGCCGATCTATTACACGCCCGGCAATCATGACATCACCAACGAAGTAATGCGGCCGTTTTATCTCCGTTATGTTGGCGAGCCGTATTACTCATTCGATTATGGCGACTGTCACTTTGTTGTAATAGACAACGCTCCCGGCGGCGGCGGTCCGGCCGAGCCACTCCCGGAGGAGCAGTGGAACTGGCTGGTCAACGACCTGACCGATCACGCTGACGCCGCCCACACGTTCGCTTTCTGCCACAAACCGTTCTGGTATGAGAACCGCTTCGAGGGCAAGCCGGACTCACTCCATGACCTGTTTGTGCAGTACGGAGTCGACGCCGTCTTTACGGGCCACTATCATCGGTATTTCACGGCTGAACTTGATGGTATCTTGTACACCGGCGTTGGATCATCCGGGGGCGGCGCCCGTTCGACATTCGAGTACCTCCAGTACCATTTCATGTGGGTTACGGTGGACGAGCAGGGGATAGCTATCTCTCCGGTCGACAAGAACAGCGTACAACCGTGGGACTATATAACGGCCGAGAATATGCGCCTAACCGACCGCATTCACAAGTCAGCGGTCAGCATCAGCAACGCCATACCGGTGGTGGATGATCTTGATATATCAGTCGCCGGTCTGTCTGTCGACATTCGTAACCTCAGCGACGAATACCCGGTGCTGGATACACTTCGCTGGGAAGTGTCTTCGGGATGGAGCGTCCGACCGTCCAGTCTGGCGGTATCGCTGGAGCCGGGCGAGGAACAACAGTTGATCTTTGATGTCAGCGGAAGCGGTGACTTGTATCCGGTGCCGACCTTGTCACTTGGCTTTCCCATAGCGGATGACAAGTCCGTAATAGTACAGCACGACCTGCGGGTTGCTCGGCAGGTAACATGCTTTGGTGCGGCCTCGCCTCCCGTAATTGACGGTGATCTCTCGGAAGCTCTCTGGCATGATCCGACAACAAGGTTGTTCGGTCCGGACGGTACCGTGATGGAGATCGACTCGGTTCAGTTCTTCTTCGCGCACGATGAGAGCAATCTCTATCTTGGCGCCCTCTGTCACGAGAGCATAATCGATTCACTGCGAGCCGACGTTACCGAGCGCGACGGCGCCGTTTATGGGGAGGATTGCGTCGGCTATTTTTTCCATCCGGTGGAGGGTTCCGACACAGTATACCAGATATACATTAATCCGCTGGGCACCGTATTCGATCAGATGATTGTGTTTGACAATGATGGTGACTATGATACGGACCGTGATTGGAACGGTGAATTTGAAATCAAGACGGTTCGCGCCGACTCCTTCTGGGCGATGGAGGTACGTATCCCGTTCGCACAGCTTGGTGCTGCCGGACAACAAGGGGAGACGTGGCGGGTGAACTTTCGACGCAAACAGAAACGTCTGGACAGTGCCGGTGACTGGCAGTCGCCGATTGACTACGATCCTGCGACCTTCGGACATCTGTTGTTGGAATAAACCTGACCGGGAAAGTTTCTCGATATTCCTCGAACGTCATTGCGAGGAGTCCGCCGCGGCCATCTCAGTAGGGCAGGATCCCTGCGATCCTGCCGAAACGTCACCCTGAACATTCCTCTATACGTCGGGTGGCCCACCATTCATGGTGGGGCCACAATACCCCCCCGTAAACGGTGGGCCACCTGCGTCACCCTGAGCGTTTCCCCAACGTCACCCTGAGCGGAGTCGAAGGGTGGCGTACCTCCTAATTTCCCAGCACTAGCGTCTGCCGATCAACCAGTTGTATCGGGTCCACAGGATTGTCGCGGGCATAAACCTCAGCTACATACGAACCAGGCGAGACATTGATTACGGTTGCGGTCACTTTGAAGTAACACAGGCAGTACTGCCAGTCATCAGAAATGTTGAACTCGTAGAACCGCAAGGTATCTCCCACCTCGGAGAGCTCTACTGCGATAATGCCACCACAGT
>JAUXBJ010000145.1 GCA_030619425.1 bacterium | reverse complement strand
GCCGTACTCCTGAGTGTACTGTCCGCCGCCCTGGTAGCGGTAGTACTCTTTGGGCACTTCCTTCGATACTACCTCTATCATTTTGGCCAGAGCGGTGCGGATAGCTTTTTCCATCGGTTCGTTGGAATACATGCCGAGCGCGCCGCCCAGCACCACATCGCCAACGGAACTGCCGCCGGCCATTCCGACTTTCCACTTCTTGGATTTCGCTTCGATTTTCTTGGCCTTCAGAATGCGGCGAGTACGAATATCGATTAGTTTGATATCCATGATTATCTTGGCTTCTTTGGAGCTGGCCCCAATACCGCCCAGAGCCTTGCCCTTGAGACCACCGAGGATACCCCCCTTGCCGCCGGCATCCGGCTCGAATGCCGTCACGGACCCGGTGATCAGCAAATCGGCGCCTTCCATCAGGCCCTTTTCAGGACCCTTGCCGCTTTCGACGTAGCCTGACTGAGCGAAATCGATCTCCTCGGCCAACTCGGCAACTTCTTCCTGGCTGGCCAGCACGATGAATTTGCCGGTGTTGGTGAGCGACGTTGACAACATCTCCCCGATAGCTGCGGCCATGTCGCCACTGCACTTGCTCGCCTTCGGTTTGATCTTACCGACCGTAATGCGCGCCTTGTTGCCCTGATAGGTCAGGTCGTCTTTGATGTCGGCCAGCGCCGAAACATTGATCGCCAGTAGCAGGATGAGGGCGCCTGCTACTCCGAGAACCTGAGACTTGAACATACTAACCTCCGTGTATGCCTGGTGTTACTTTAGCATTGCTTGAATAAGTGATTCCCGTCTTTGTTTGTCAAGGTAGAGTTAGGTGTTGCCAGGGTGCTGTCAGGCAACTCGCCTGACAGCCTTTGGGTTGCAGCGCAGGTGTCGCGCGGGGTCGCACGACACCACCTGAACGGAGGAAACCCGGACTGACGAGAGTGTTGATAAATCCCAGAAGCCGTCATTGCGAAGCCGCGCGTTTCGCGTGGCTGTGGCAATCTCAATTCGTTGGGCGATATGTAGTATGAGATTGCCGCGCTCGTCCGCCAAAGGCGGACTCGCTCGCAATAACGAGAATAAAGAGGTACTTCAACAGGCCCCAAGCTGTCGGGCCCCCAGGCACATGGAGATGGTATCCCTCCCTTACTTGACATTCGCGCGGCGCATGTGGACATACGCCGCGCACGAACGATCATCTATATCCCCCGTCAGCCTTCGACTCCGCTCACCCTTCGACTCCGCTCAGGGTGACATTCTTTATTCCCTGGGCGACGGACGTCCCCGTCTGCCCCATGATGCGCCGTCGGGCTGGGACACCCGACAGCACAGACACTCCTACAACTTCGCCGCGACTGCTTCGCCGACCTCTAATGTCGTGTTGCTGCCGCCCATGTCGTAGGTGCGGACCTTGCCCTCTTTAATAACTGCCGCGATGGCGTTCTCAAGCGCGTCCGCCTTTTCGGACTCACCGAGCCACCTCAGCATCATGCGAGTGGTAATGAACATGGCCATCGGGTTGACCTTGTACATGCCCGCATACTTGGGCGCGCTGCCGTGCGTCGGCTCAAACACGGCGACGTTGTCGCCGATATTGCCGGACGCAGCGAACCCCAGGCCGCCGACCAGTTGGGCGGCGAGATCGCTGATGATATCACCGAACAGGTTCGTCGTCACCAGCACCGAGTAATCCATCGGGTTCTTGATCAGCCACATACACATGGCATCGATATTCGTCTCCCACAGTTCGATACCGGGATAGTCCTTCGCCACCTCGCGGGTCGTACGCACCATCAGTCCCGACGTCTCGCGGATGACGTTCGGCTTCTCGACCACTGTGACGCTCTTGCGTCCGGTTTTCTTAGCATACTCAAACGCATCGATAGCGATGTTGCGACAGCCGGTCTTAGTATTAATGCGCAGCGACACAGCTATCTCGTCGGCAGGATGCTTGTCGAACCGAGCCATCTTCTTGTTGTGCCTGGTCACCGTCGCGCGCACTTCATCCGGCAGCGGGAAGAACTCGACGCCGGAGTACAAGTCCTCCGTGTTTTCGCGGAACACCACGATGTCAATACCATCTGCGTAATTGAGCGGGTTGCCCGGATACGCCTTGCACGGTCGCAGATTGGTGCGCAAGTTGAACTCCTGACGCAGCCGCACGATCGGTGAGGAGTAGACATGACCCTTCCCCCGCAATTCAGGTATCAACTGCTGCTCGCACTCCTCTTTGGGCATTGACGTGATGGCGCCGAACAGCGCGCAGTCGACGTTATTAAGAAGTTCAACGGTGCGATCCGGCAGCGGGTTGCCCTCGGTCTTCCAGAATTCCCAACCGATGTCACCGTGGATGTATTCAGCGTCCAGGTCGATTTTATCCAGCACGATCCTGGCCGCTTCCATTACGTCGTTGCCGACACCATCGCCCGGCAGCCAGGCAATCTTGTACTTCGACATTAAGTGTTTCTCCAGTGTTAGATTACAGTGTAAAGGTTTAGTTCAAAAGATATGATGCTTCCCGGTTACTCGTGAACAGCACGAGGACATAATTGACAACCATATTGCGATAGCAAAACAATGCCCCGGCCGCGAAGTTCCCGGTCCTGGTCTACAAGGTGAAAGTTATATTGAAAAGGTGTGATGTCCCCAGGTTGCTGGTAAAGGGCACGAAGGCGTAGTCGACTATGATGTTGCGATAGCCGAACGATGCCCCAGCCGTGAAGTTCTTGGTGTCGTAGCCGCTCATATACCCGGCGCGTATCCCGAACATCTCGTGCAACTGCGCCTCAGCGCCGAGATGCAGATGAAGAACGTCATCGAAGTACACGAGATCCATAACACCTCGATAGTACGTGCGGTAAAGATAGGATCCACCAACGCGGTACGCTGTCGGCAGAGGGATATCGTTGGAACCTCTCTGACTTGCTTTGGTGATAGTAAAACTGGATCCGAGATTGGTGATCGCAGCGCCGAGGTTAAGCTGCTCGTTGATCGAGGCCTGCGCTCCGAGATCGACATTGAAAGCGCTGCCCCGGTACCCCTCGATTTCCTCGATAAACCATCCCAATGCCACCCCTATCGACACTCGCGGTGAGGTGCTGTAGGCCAGGCCTGCCTTGAACGACATGTCGTGGGCATCGAACAGTGCCTCGGGCTCTTCGGTAGGTACGTTCCCGCGCTTTTCAATCTCGTCGGCAGCGCCGTAGCGAATACCACCGTGCAGGTAGAGATTGGGCGTAAGGCCGGTACCGAAGAAAGCCGATTCCATGCGGATGTTTTCCCAATGGGCAGTGTGTCCGAATGAGGCGGTGAACTTGTCGAGCCCCACCGCGGCCGCCGGGTTATAGGCAATCGCGTTGGCGTCGGCCGTGATAGCCGCTGACGCTGCACCCATAGCTGAGGCACGTGCGCCATGGTCGTTCTTTAGCATGAACAGACCGTCCACTACTTCGAGGTCCTGCGCCCTCAGGGTAACCGAGGAACCCAGGACACTAATGATCGTCAACAGAACCAGAGTTGTCAGATGATACTTCATTACCGCGCACCTCAGAAGAGGAATTCAAATGAAAAAACGTGTTCGGACCCTTCGTCCGCTTTATCGGTCGTGAAAGCGTAGTCAATTGCCACCACCCGGTCGACCAGATTAAACACATAACCGGTGCCGGCGGTGAAGCGACCGTCCGAGAACCCGCCCCTGAGGGCAAACTCCGGCCGCACAAAATACTCCGCACCACCATGGAAAGCAGCGCCTTGCTTGTCGTTCTTGGCCAGTTCGGCGTCCAGATCGGTTTTGTCCAGCACGATTTCGACTGTTCGCAAGACGGCGTTGCCGACACGATCGCCCGGCACCCGGGCAATATCGGCGGCAACCAGCAGCTTGCGCTCAAGGAAACGCGCCGAGATCCCCAGCCCAATCTCAATCGGCACCTTGTCCTCCTGCTCCGTACCGAAAGAATTGCCGTCAACATATCTGAAGATGTAATCTTCGTTCTTCCAGATGTACTTGGCCTCGAAGTATTTCAGAGTCAACCCAACCTGGATATCCCGAACAGGACTGTCCTGCGACTGGCCACGCTCGTGTATCAGTTGATCCATATACAACATGAACCCCGCATCGAACCCGACCGAGAATGCTTTCATTTCGGCAAAGGCTGAGTGCAGGTAGTACATCTTGGCTCCAACGGCAAAGAACTCCTCAAAACGTTTGGCAAAGACTATCGAGAAGTCATGGTTGTTCATGCTAATTTCGCGACCCAGCTTGTCGCCATCGGCATTGCGAACATCGACCGATCCTGACCCGGCATAACGCCAGTGCAACCCCAGGGCCGAGTTCCCCCGGGTGGGAAACATCAGGGTGATATAACCGATCTGGCGATCCAGTTTCATGAGACGATAGGACGATGCAAACAACTTGTGCTGTAGTCCGGCCAGCCCGGCGGGATTATAGATCGGCGCGGCGCCGTCATTGGAGATAGCACGATAGGCGCCACCCATAGCGGTGGGCCGAGCACCGACCGGCACCTGGAAGAACGCGCCGGCGTATCCACCGTCACCATCGGCCGCATTAAGGGCGCTACCCAGACTGAGGATCAGTACCAGCGCCAGTGGAATTGATATTTTTATTCTTATCATTGGTAGTTCCTCACGGTATGACCGCCAGCTTGCCCCAGCGGACATCGCCGCCGCCATACTCGACCTTGAAATAGTAGACACCCACAGCGACCCGGTCGCCGCGACCGTTATAGCCGTCCCAGGTGACGCGATACCCGCCCGCACCGGGGTAGATGCCCGGAGGATAGCTTTCGTTGTCGATTACGCGCGCCACCAAATTCATGGCAAAGTCGTAAATCTCAATCGTGATATTCGTCGGTGACGTTACGACGAAATGGAAATCCACCACCGGGTCGCGGGTATGACTGAACGGCACCGGGAAGGCATAGACCTCATCGGGCGGTGACGCCGAATCGACAACGAAGAACGACTCGCCATTGTCGAAGTCATCCAGATCAAATCGGACCGTGCGATCATCGGTCCCTGCCCACAAGTACGGCGGGCTTGCCGCCACGCCATATACGGACGCGTTGTATCCGAGTAATGGATCCCCGTTAGTATCGGTCATCCACACCGTGTCCCAAGTCATTGAGGTGTCATCATTATTGTAAACGAGGCCGCCGCCGGTAGCGGCGAAGACAGTCCTGCCGTCAAAGGCGAAGTTCCATGCGAAGTCATCTCGGTAGAGCGCTTTCCACTTTCGTTGAAAACCAACCGCCTGGTCGATTTCATCCGGCGGCAGTTCGACGCCGTCACCATCGACCGGAACCACCCGGCCAACGCTGACTGCGACCGTATCACCCAACTCGCGGTGGCGGTTCGACACCCATATACGGGCGTATTCGTCGTCGACATATTGAACATTCAGGGCCGGGACGAAGCTTCCGACCAGCCCGCCCAGCGTACTCAGCGGGGTGTGGGTAATGACGGCGTCGGCGGTCAGGCTGTCAGTATTCACACGCACGATCCGATATTCCCGCTCATTATTGTCAAACGTATAAGATACAGCGAAGCCATTGTCGGTTCCAAAGAACAGCGTGTCACCCTTGACCTCTATGGCGGTTATGACGTCATCGGTTAGAGCATCGACGACGATGCCGCTCACCTTCTGCTGCACCTCCAGGATTTCCCCAGGGTTCATCCCGGGGTTCCAGCCACTGGTAGTGAACCTGATACCGGCCTCGCCGACAACATAGGCGGTGTCGCCGATAAAGTTGACGTCGTTGGTCACGACATCGATCTGGAACCTAAACCAGCCCGTGCTGTCCAAATT
>JAUXBJ010000214.1 GCA_030619425.1 bacterium | reverse complement strand
TCCGACCTCATTGCAGGAGTCGCACTATCGTTTCAACGACGCCGCGGAAGGGACGCCGCTCTTTGCAGGTGAATCGGACTCCACGGGACTGGAACTGACTCAGACTATTATGCAGTGGAACTACTGCTATAATGAGGACTTCCTCTTCGTTATTCTGGAGATCACCAACACCTCGACGGTAGACTATCCCGAATTTGCTTTCGGACTGTATATTGATATCGACGTCGGTGGCCCCGATGGAACCGGTGAGAATGGCCGCTTGAACGATATGGTAGCGTGGGATTCCACCGAGAACCTCGCCTGGAACTATGACGTGCAGGGTTGGGATCCCGGCTGGGGGCGCAACGTCTCGACCGGCATCATGGGCACCAAGACACTCGAGATGCCCGGCGGACTCGGCATGACAGCATTCCGCTCCGACGACTGGGCGATCATAACCGGAATCGACGATCCCGGCATGTTCGAGTTGATCAACAGCGAACAATTCGACGAGTCGTTGCCGCCGACCGATCAATTCTACATTCAATGCACTCGCGGCATCAATCTAATGGCTGACTCCACCGTCCGCTGCGTGTATGCCCTGGTAGCCGGTGAAGACGAAGAGGACTTCCGGAACAATGCCTCGATGGCTCAGGAGCTTTACGACAACAACTTCATCGGCCCGCAGCCGCCGGCCACGCCGAACCTGACAGTACGAGCCGCCGACCGGAAGGTTTACCTCAGTTGGAGCGACACCTCCGAAGTCAGCCTCGATCCGCTCAGTGGTGAAGCTGACTTTGTCGGTTACAAGCTGTATCGTAGCGACAACCGCGGCAAGACATGGGGCGAGCCGGTGTACAACACCGGCAACAACTGTCTGACTCTCGATTACCAGACGATCGCTCAATACACCGTGACCAACCCGGGCGACCCCATACCGCACTCGTACATCGACACCGGCCTCTACAACGGTGTTGAGTACTGGTACTGTCTGGCCGCGTTCGATCACGCCGATACCATTACCGGCGTCGATGCCCTGCAATCAGGATTCGCCATCGCCGGTGAAGTCAGCAACGTTGTGGCCGTAACGCCGTTGACCGATCCGGCCGGCTTGTACGATGCTGCCGGAACGGTGGTTCACGATTATTTCGGCGTCGACACGCCATCCGAAGGCGACGTCATCCCCATCGTTTTCGACCAGAGTGAACTGACCGGTTCAGACTACCAGGTAGTGTTCGAAGATACTCCGGATAATGAGGCAACTGTCTGGCACCTGATTAATATGACCACTGGAGACACTTTGCTCAAAGACCAGGAAGTTTTGTCCGGCGATCCCAACCTGTACGAAGTGGTCGAGGGCCTGAGAGTTGTCGTTACCGACGGTGACCGCGTTCCCAGGAGCTATGGTCAGACCGAGTTTGCGACTGCCGACACTACGCTGGCGATTGGAACTGTCTTCGGACCACCGGTGGCAGCCCTGTACGGCGACGACAGCTACGTCTGGGGCAATGAGCCTTATCGCAACACTTATGAGTTGCGGGTCACCGGCGATTCTACTCGCGCTTCGTGGTTGCTCGACTGGTATTACGGCTCGGATATACCCTACTGGGTACCATTCGAAGTCTGGAACACCAGCAGCAACGAACGCGTGTCGTTATCCGTGCTGGACTGGGGCGGTACCGGTGTTTGGGATAGCAGTCAGGACCTTGCGATTGTCGACTGGCCGTACGACGAGACAACGACAGTCACCGACGATGCTTTCCCCTACCATTATGGTTGGATGTTCTCGCTTGACACCGATGTCTATAATCCATCGGCAGGTGATGTTCTGACCATGGAGGGCGCACCGATGAACGGACCGGACGATATCTTCCTGTTCCGCCCGGACGGCATTAGCGCCGCGGCGGCCGGTAATGAACTGAAAGACATCCGGGTCGTTCCCAATCCGTACTTCGGACGTTACTCGGCCCAGGTGGAGACGGCCAACCAGCCGTCGGTGATTACATTCAACCGCCTGCCCGTAAACTGCACGATACGGATTTACTCGCTGGCCGGTGACCTGATCAGGACAATAGAAAACGACGATGCTGATGGCGCCGAAACCTGGGATCTGTTGTCCAGCAGTGGCCAGCAGGTAGCCAGCGGCACCTACATCTACCACGTTGAATCCGACTATGGCGAGCATCTCGGTCGCTTCGCCATTATCAAATAATTGGAGGTGTGAAGTGAAGAAAATAATATGGCTGATGTTGCTGCTGTTTGCGGCCGCTACCACCTCCGCCGATAATGCCAAGATTGGTACGGCCGGCGCGCAGTTTCTGAAGATCGGCGTCGGCTCCCGGTACCAGGGCGCCGGTGAAGCCTCGGTGGCGATGGTCAACGATGTTTACTCCATGTTCTGGAACCCGGCCGGACTGGTCGAGGTAGAGAACTCCGCCGTCGGTTTCACTAACGTGAACTGGCTTTTGGATATCGACCTGAACTACTTCGGCTATGCCAAGCGGTTTGAAGATATCGGAGTCTTCGGCATCTCGGCTACGGTGCTCTCTATGGACGATCAGGAGATCACAACCTTTGAGGAACAGGACGGCACTGGTGACTATTACTCCGCGGTATCATACGCGGTAGGTCTGACCTATGCGCGTCAGTTGACCAATCGATTCGCGTTCGGTGGATCATTTAAGTATATCGGTGAGCGTATCCACAAGGAAAACGCTGCTACCTTTGCCTTCGACTTTGGAACCCTGCTCTACACCGGTTTCAAGTCGCTCAGGATGGGCATGAGTATCACCAACATGGGTCCGGAACTTCAGTTCGACGGTCCCGATCTCGACGTCAGTTGGGACGAACGTGAAGCGCAGGACAACGGCTCCGGCATCCCGGCCTCTGTCAAGACGACTCCGTATGACCTGCCCATGATGTTCCGCTTGGGTCTGGCCTATGATTTCGAGGTGGGTTCCAACTCGTTGGTGACCCTGTCCAGCGAACTCAAACATCCCAACGATGCGCACCAACAGGGTTCGTTTGGCGCTGAGTGGAGTTACGACGAGATGTTCTTCCTCAGGGGCGGTTACAAGTTCCGCTATGACGAGGAAGGTCTGTCGCTGGGCGGCGGTCTGATGACCAACATCACCGGCGAAACCGATCTGTTGATCGATTACGCCTGGCAGGAGTTCGGTCGTCTTGAATCGACCCATCGTTTCAGTGTCGGTTTCAATTTCTAACGGCTTCTCGATTTCACGAAAGCCCGCCGCTCGGCGGGCTTTTTTTTGACACAGTTCTGGACATGACTGGTAGAATGGATGATATTGACGACCGACCGGCGCAACTATAGCAGGAGTACTGTCCCGATGAAAGCAATCTTGCCAGGTATCTTGGTCTTGGGCCTATCGATATTGCCGACCCTGATGATTCCGAGTGAATCCAAAGCCGCCGAACGTCCGGTGAAGATTCTGACCGAGTACTTCGATCTGCTGATCTCAGGTAACATTGAGTCGGCCCACTACCTCTGGACCGAGCCGTCGCTGAACCGAGCGGGACGATTCGGCATCGAGTACATCGGTATCCCCCTGAAGAACGACTGCACTTCGCCGATCATCCGTGATCTCAAACTGATGCGCCATCATCTCGAACGACCAGCCAAGCAAACTTTCACCCTGGACGACTCCAGCTACCAGCGGCTGCTATACTCAAAAGTCGTCGAGGGAAAACTGGTTGAATATAACTACTATATGTACTTCGATGGTGAGTACTGGTGGCTGTGCTATCCCCAGGATTACTATTGCCGTGACTGGCCGACCCGCGAAAGCCGCTATTTTCGCATCCATGTCGATCCAACCGCCGAGCGCTATCTTAACCCGGTGGCCCTGGATGCGGCCGACGAATTCGTAGAGCGGATCGCCGACTCCCTGAAGTTCTCCAAAGACCGAATGAAAACACTGGAGACAGAGAAGATTGAGTACTATTACTGCGGCAACGACTCAACAGTCGAATTGATATCGGGGAATATGGTCAAGGGCATGTTCGACATGGCGTCCAACGATCTGATCTCCGGCTTTTTCCCCCATTACCACGTCCTGATCCATCTGTTGGTCAATATCAAACTACAGCGCCTGCCGTTATACACGCAACCGTTGCTCCGGAAAGGCGTGGCTGTCTACTATGGCGGTCGGTGGGGCAAAACGCCGGCCTCGCTGTTGGGCCTGGGCGCCTTTCTCTATCGTGAAGATATAGTGGATCTCGACAGCCTGCTGGCCATGCCGCTGTTTGAATCGCACTCCGGGGCCGATATCTCCTATCCCGTAGCCGGCCTGTTCACGGCCTACCTGATCGACCGCATGGGTCGCGACCGATACCTGGATTTGTATCTAAAACTGTCAGGGGATTTCGAAACCGTTTATTCCCAGACAGTGCCGGAGGTCAAGCAGATTTTGGTCGAAGCCGCCAAAACGGATGATTGGGACAAGTTCCTGCAGGGGTTTGACGAGTATATCACCGAGGCCGTCGGCGACAAGGCTGTGATTCGTCCGGGTCACCTCAAAAAGGGCAAGGAACTGGCCAGAGGTGACAACTATCTGGTACGAGCCCACAAGAAGTGGGTAGGGTTTGAGTTTTCATTCGAGGGCAACCACCCGGCTACCGGCAATCTGCTGTTCGGTCACGATGATCGACTGGTCGGCATCGGCTCGATACTGTACGGTGAACAGTATGGCCCCGAAATCGAAATCGAGGGTTACCGTTACGGCGTGCGGTTTGATCGCAATGTGGTTGGATTGTACGACTACGCCACCAGTCATCTGATGGCCAAGTACATCTGGGGAATCACGCCCTCGGATGACTACTATGACGCCG
>JAUXBJ010000307.1 GCA_030619425.1 bacterium | reverse complement strand
TAGAAGTAACTAACCACTACGGGAGACTACCGAAGGAGCATTGGGATTACTTCTAACTTTCAGCTTCTTTCTTTCTCTTCCAACGATTTCACAACATTCTCAATCTCCCAAAGATCATCGGTCACTCCGGTACCCCGCCGACTATTAGTTTGACTGGAGGCTGGGCTGCTTCTATCATTAACTGCTTATGCGAAAGACTGAAACCACCTCAACGGAAATCAAACAACTGGCCTATGACACCGGCTTCGATCTCTGTGGTGTCACCTCGCCGGAGATCATTCCGGCTGCGGCTGAGCGCTATCGGCAGTGGTTGCAGCAGGGTTACCACGCCGATATGGCCTGGATGGCGGCGTCGCAAGAGCGCCGTAGCGATCCGTCGAGTCTGATGGAGGGAGTGCGCTCGGTCATCATGTTGGGGCTGAACTACTATTCGCCAAACGCCGAAACGATGCCGGTCGGCCACGGGCGGGTATCACGCTATGCCCGGGGGCGGGACTACCATAAAGTCATCGGCCGAATGATCAAGGCCTTGTTGCGAAAGATTGAGACGACGATAAATCGTGACGCCGTCGTCATGCCGGACATGGCTCGCCACTTCAAATGGTGGGTCGACTACGGACCGTTCCTGGAGCGCACCTATGCCGAGCGGGCCGGGTTGGGGTTCATCGGGAAGAACGGCATGTTGATTAACCGCTCTTTCGGCTCGTGGGTATTTCTGGCTGAGATTGTGACATCGTTACCGCTGGAATTCGATCAGGCCGACCCGAAAGACCACGGTCGTTGCGGAAAATGTCGACTGTGTATCGATGCCTGCCCGACCGGTGCGATTGTCGAGGATGGTGTGATCGATGCCCGCCGTTGCATCTCGTATCTGACCATCGAGCATCGTTCGGACATCCCAGCCGAACTGGCCGCAAAAATCGGCGACAATCTCTTTGGGTGCGATATATGCCAGGAGGTTTGTCCGTTGAATCAGAAGCGCGCGACACTCACAGCCCACCACGATCTTTTGCCCGGCAAGGGTGTGGGTGAATCTCTGGACTGTCATAAACTGCTCAACCTCGGATCGAGAGAGCAGTTTCTCACGCTCACCGCTGGCACCGCCCTTACTCGCCCCAAACTCGACGGTTTGAAGCGCAACGCACGGATCGTGCTGGACAATCAGGATCAGGCGTCCTGACACCGCGTCGCCACCCACGGTGGCAGGATCACAGGGATCCTGCCCTACTTGTCTTGTCATTAGCTTGTTACAAGTGTGCCCCAGACGTTCGTCCGGGTTGAAAAAGCCCCTTTTCTCGTCATTGCGAGGTCGCCGGCGGCGACCGCGGCAATCTCATACGTCAAGTCTGCCAATGAACTGAGATCGCCACGACATCAATACGCCCGAACGTCCGGGCCACCCGGACGGGGACCGCGCTATCAGCTTCCACGGCCAAACAAGTTTGACCGTGCCACCCGGAAAACAGTTGGCAGGTTTCGTTACAGTTAGTTGAATTGGAACAAACCGGCCTGAGGAATTGTCTTTGAGGTGAAAGGAATGCATGATGCCGCCGGATAGACCACAGAGCATTGAGGCAATCTCAATAAGGACTGGGTTCTCACTCAAGCGCCTGGCCCTGACGGGGATCGGAGTCGCCGCAGGTCCGTCAGGAAACTCTCGAGAGCTTTTGCCAACATACCCCGATGATATTCAAAATAACTGCCGGGGTCAATTCATTTGGAGGGAGGCGGGTGGTTTCGGTGACAGGAAAGACGGCTACATCCACCTTGCCATTTAGACGGAATTTGTGTAGAATACCACTGTGGGAAATTAGTTGGCTTCATTAGGACAACCCGAACCCGGCCAGTTGGGTACTGGTGTTCTAGACCAATAAGGAATTCAGATGGAACTTGAGAAAACAATCCTCTATAAGGAAATGGTTCGCCGACTCAACGAGATACCGTCGCCGGCACCGAACATTATTGAGGAATTCAAGCAGCTAGCACATGTACTGCAACAGCACGGAAAGTACATTGTGAGGATATTCCCTGAATACACGCCTCATGAATCAACCCTCCACCTTGATCACCTTTTTGGACTGGCGGACAGATTGCTTGGGCCTGGTCTATACGCAAGGCTTAACACAACCGAGTTACTAGTGCTTGCATTTGCATTGTACGCACATGACTGGGGAATGGCTGTCAGCGAAGCCGAACTCCGTGTACTGCATGGGGAAGAGAAGAACAGCGAATTTTCGTTGTTGCCTAATGAGCCTGGGATAGCACAGGAGCGTCTGAAAAACGACACCGGTGCAGGGTTGAATACCGAGGAAGCATTGGCTGGATACATTCGGGATACTCATGGCAACCGAAGCGGTGTTCGCCTCAGAAAGCAATTGGAGCATCTGGGATCGACTTTTCCCGAAGCCGTGGCGAGAGCAGCGGAAGGGCACACCCTGGACATTCGTGACATTCGCAACGTACAAAGATACCCGTACACGTATCCTGTTTTTGGGCATGTCACAAATCTCGCAGCCATCAGTGTCTATGTCAGGATAATTGACCTCTTAGATATCGGAGAAGATCGAACCCCGTATGCGCTTTGGAAGTTTGTGGCACCCCAAGGAACCATTTCATCAATAGAGTGGAAGAAGCATAGAGCTCTAAGTGCTGTGGCTGTTGACAGGAACAAAACCGTATCGCAGGTTTTGGTTGAAGGGTCAACTGATGATGTCGATGTCTACGCAGCGCTGCATGACCTTAAAGAATGGGTAAGCGCTGACTTCTCATCTTCGCTGACCATCGTACGGAACATCGGACGTGGTTATGATCTCCCGCTTGATTCCAACATCCGTTGGAGTATTGAGGCGAAGAACTTCAAACCTGTTCTGACTAAGTACACACTTGTGCGAGAGCCACTCTTGGGACTACTAAGCAAGGAACTATATGATGAAGAACCGCACAGCTTCTTGCGCGAGTTGCTTCAAAACAGCGTCGATGCAATAGACACACGAGAAGAAATCCTGAAGAGTCAAGATGTACAACTTGAAGGGAAAATCGACATAACAATTCGACATGTTGACACTTACTTGCAACTAGAGTGGACTGACAATGGCATTGGAATGGATGAATCCATACTTCAGTCCTATTTTTCAGCTATTGGCCTCAGCTGGTACAAGAGTAAAGCTTTCTCAGAGCTTCATCAAGGCCACGATCCAGTATCTCAATTTGGTATCGGGATTCTCAGTTGCTTCTCTGTCTCGAACACACTCGCTATAGAAACTCGCCGGGAACCATGCTTGGGCGGGAGTCAGGCTGGTTTGAGCGTTCAAATCCCAAACCAGCTAGCCCATTTTCGCGTTAGGGAGTCTGAGAATATCCCAATCGGCACCAAGGTTGTACTGCAAATCCAAGACCCCAAGGCCAAGGGCATTACACCGGAGGGCATTCGGAAGTACCTAAGTCGCATGGCTGGTTATCTGCGACACAAGGTTACGATCTCGATTGATGGTCGAGCCCAGGAAATCAAATCACTAGTCAGGTGGGACTCCAACTCGGAGTGCTCCGAAATTGGCCGTAATCCAGCTCTAATTATACAAGGCTTGAACGCAAACCCCGAAGAGTCGGTCCTCAAATACGCGACCGTGCACACCTTCCCCTTTGGCAAGACAGGCGGCGACTACGAGGGTTACTACTCTGCTATCTTTCCGAACGCTCCAACTGAGATGACCTACGATGGTTACAGTGAGTGGTCCATATCCGGGATGGAATTCGATATGCACGATCACTTCGACAACTCAGCGAGGGAAGTATTCGTTAAAGGGGTTCTGCTTGGGGGCTCGAGTGGCTTTACGAAT
>JAUXBJ010000181.1 GCA_030619425.1 bacterium | reverse complement strand
TTCGGTATCAGCCAATAGAACAAATGGAACAATGGTGTCGTTGCACCCAGCGCGTAAATGAGGGCGAACAGCGCCAGGCCGCCGAAGAAATATGACTCTTTACGGCGATAGAAAAAGAAACCAATCAGGGCAGCAAAGATCGCAATAATCCCGACTGATTCCGAGTTATCTTTGAAGTGATTCTTGCCCCAGTAATAGGTCTCGGTGTTTTGGCTCGAGACGCCCGCAAATTCCGGAATCAGCAGTGACACTGCTTCTTCCTCATGCATCGACCAGGAGGTTGCCCATTCCCAACCGCTCTTGGAATCGGCACGCGGTGAGAACTCGGATGTGTAGATATACCCAGGGTAGAACTGGATGGCCGAGATCAGCAGACCGATAACCACGGCGTAGGCGGTCAGAACTGCCGGTCGCAGCGCTGTCTGCAAGCTGGTTTTATCCCTGAGCATCATTACTATCCGGAAGGCAGCATAAGCCGCCACCACCCATAGCGTGAAGTACGACATCTGCGGATGGGGCGAGAGGATGATCACTCCGATCACCAGACCGAGAGCAGAGAACATGAAAAAAGATCGTAACCCGCGCTCCTGAAAGCCGCTCTCCAGAAACAGAATGACCAATGGGAAAAGAGTGGTGACGAATATCTTCCCGTCATGCCCTGGTGCCACGAACGATATCAGGTAGCCGGCGAACATATAGCATGCGCCGGACATCAGCGCCGCTGTCTTCGACAGCCGGAACCGCCGCGCCGCCAGGTACATGAACAGCCCGGCGAGGAATATGTGCAGCACCAGATTAAGGCCGAGCATTCGATAAATCGAACCGAAGAACTTCAGCACCGACAGCGGGTAGAAAATATCGCCGTGGAAAGCCTCAACATACGGCATACCGCAAAAGATGTAAGGATTCCACTGCGGCACACTCCCATGCTCACTAACGTGGTCAACCAGATATGAACGGAAGTAGACACCGGCCTGGATGGTATCGGAGCCATAGAGCATTTTGTCCGAAAAAACGAACCCGCCGAACAACACCAAAAGCGCAACAAACAAAATCGCGAACGCTACCGGCGCAAACCAGGGGGAGCTCTCAGGATCAACCGACCGCCGGGCCGGTCTGGGAGTTGGTTTTCTGGACTGTTTTTTCTTAGCCACGCAGTGTCACTCGAGTCATTTTCGTATCGTCAGGGCTATCAGCGCCGCTGTTACTTCTACAAGAATAGCCCACAATCGCGCCAGAACGGGCAGCGCCGGGGCAAGCGGTCCCAGAAACGGCGTCAGCATGAATCCCATCACAACCTCGCGCGGTCCGAAGCCACCCGGCGCAAACAAGGCCAGGTAGCCGATCTGATACGCGGCGTTGAATATCCCAACAGCAGCGACCAGCGTCAGTCCGGAATCGGACATCACCGCCCGGACGAATAGATAAAACGCAACACCGTAACAAAACCAGCCTACACAATAACCAATGAACAGACGCAGGGCAACAGTTTTGTCCAGCGCAAAGTGTACCTCCGGACGCGACAAACGACGCAAAAGAGCGTTGGCGATACTCAGCAATCGCTGCGGCCACAGCACTACCACCGCTGAGAACGCCAACATCAAGCCCGTGAGCAGGTAGGTGCTCTTCTCCCCCAACACCGCTACCTGATCGACCAGTATACGCGGCTCGAACTGCAAAGCTACCACGAACACCAACAGCGACGCCGGGATGGCGAACATCTGCACCAGCACAAACGAAGCTGTGGCCCGTTCCGGTGCGATGCCCTCCTTCTTAGTGAGATAAAGAATACCCAACAGCGGCCAGATTTTGCCGGGGATGTAACGTCCCAGGTCGGCGAGATAGAAAATCCGAAACGATTTTCTCAATGGCACCTGGTGCCCAAAGCCTGCGATCAGCCGTTGCCAGTTCGAGGCCATGACGACAAACGTTCCCAGCCCCAGCAACACCGACAGTAAGAGCATACCCCAATCAACCTGCCACTGGTAGCTCTTGATTTCATCCCAGTGACCTGCCACCTGGCGATAGACAAAAAATACGACCACCGCCGTGAGAGCGATCTTAAGTAGAGTAGTGAGGGTTTTCTTGAAGGTCATGGTGAGTGTGCAGCTACGGTTGGCTCTTCCGGCTTGGATTAGCCCCCATCAAGTCGGACGAGAACTGTCCGAGTCATTCGTGGAACTCTTCCGTTTCATCATCCGCATCATTTTCTTGCGCAGGTCGGCCATCTCTTCTTTGACCGCCACCTGTCCCTCAGCCATGAAACCCATTACAAAGAGGGCCATTCCGACTCCGACCAGGAGCATCACCAAGTACAGCAGCGGCCGGTAGCCTTCGTCGGTCAAACGCAGGTAGATAGTCACGAGACCAACGAGGAAACCCAGAGTCACCAGTACCGACCCGATGGATCCAAAGAACAAGAGTGGCTTGCGCAGAAACGTTACCTGAAACTTCACCGCTATCAGGTCGAGAAAACCGATTGGAATTCGCCAGATAGATCCGAACTTGGTCTTACCCCAATGTCGTTCGTGCAGGGTCACTTTCTCCTCCTCAATGAGAAAGCCTTTGTCGGAGGCCAACGGCACCAGATAGCGGTGCCAGTCGCGTCTGAGGAAAAGCTGCTCCACCACTTCCCGCCGAAACGCCTTACAGGAGTTCAGGTCATGTATCTTCAATCCGAACAGCTTTCTCGAAAGCCAGTTGTAAATGCCTGAAACGAACGGTTTTTGATAGTCACCCTGCTTCCAGCCGGCGCAAACATCGGCGCCCCGGGCAATCCTGGCCACCAGGTTCGGAATGTCTTCGGGCAAGAACTGTAAATCGGCCGGATAGAAAACGAACACCTCACCCATAGCGAGATCGAACCCGGTCAAGAGCGCCTCGGTCAATCCAAGGTTGCGGCCATGGGTCTCGAAGCGCACAAAATCGTATGTCTGAGCGGCCTGTCTGATCTTGGCAAGGGTGCCGTCGCTGGAACCATCGTCGATGAATACCAGTTCGTTCTTGAATGGCGCCGCTTGGACCATCTTATCGAACAGTTTACAGAACTGCTCGATGTTGCCTTCTTCGTTCATCGCCGGCACGATCGTCGAGACAAGGAAGTTATAATTTTCGTCAATCGTCACTATGCAATCCTTTAAGCTCTGCGTACTCTTCCTTCATGCGATTGGACGTCGGCGCATACTTGAGGGCACGCTCCAACTTTTCCAGGGCCAGATTCTTATACATCAAATTTCCCGTGGCGGTATAATGATTGCTATATATCATCGCCAGAGTTCCGATAAGATTGTAGTTCGTCGGTGAAAACTCAATAGCTTTTTTCAGTAACTGCTCAGCCTCGGCATACTGCATGGTATTGTGGGCAATCTCACCAGCCAGCATGTAACCGGAGATGTTGTCCGGATGACTTTGGACAAACTGAACCATGTATTGCTGCATCAGGCTGGTATTGCCGGAACGATAATGATCGACCAGCATCTCAAACGGGGATCGCTGATATTTGTCAGCGACAGGATTGCCGGTATGGCCGGCGATACGATACAACCGGACCTGTCCTACACCAACACGATAGGTGCAGACCTGCACGGCGCCGCCCATGACATAGGGGTGATCGTTGCGGGCGCGGGTTTCGTTGGCCTTATCCAGAAGGAGGTGGGTAATGGGAAACCGCGTGAATATGGCTGAATCAACATCGACCACTCCGAACATGTGGATGACACATCCGAAGTCGTTGTCTTGTGTCAAGGTTGCCGCGAACGGCCCTGACAACACAGCGCTGGGCGAGAGAATCATGCTTAAATCAGCGGTATTGTCACGCATGGTGTAAGTGGGCCAGTTGAACCAGCCGGCTCCAAGCGCCGCTCCCTGCAGGATCGTCCCCCCCAAAGCAATCACCACCACGACCCTGCCCACCATCTGAGGAAGCCTGATACCAGACTTACGCGCGACTATCACAAAGGCCATTATCAGCAACGTCAAGACCACGGCAATCCAGGCCGCCTGGTACTTGATATCGTCGAAGGCAAACTCCCACCCCAGTCGGTCGGCCAGCCCGGACCATGCCTGACTCACCACTACCAGCGCAATGGGGTACAGCAGGACGGGGAACAGCCACGAAGCGCCACCTTTGGATTCGTAAGATTTCATCTGGCGCCACCACCTCGACAGGATCATGGCTGCCGCCCCACAGAAGGGGTAAATCAAAACCGTCTCGTAGCGAAGCGGCTGATAGTTCCAAATCATCAGCGATCCGTAGAAGGCGACAATCATGGCCGCGACAAAAAGCTGCCCGCTCTTCAGAGCGGAGAGGTTTTCACTTAACGATCCTCGCCGGCTGAGAGAGAACCCGACGAACCCAAGGTAGACGGCGCCGAGAATAGATACGATGGTCATCCTCGGAAACAGGTCGGACGAAATCCCGAACGACACAAACTTCCAGACGAAATCATCGAACGACTGCAAGCCCTCGGGAGCGCCATACAGTTCGATTGTTTTTTCACCGATATATCCAGCCACTTCGCTTTGCAAAGGCAGATAACTGAACAGAACCCAGAACAGTCCAATCAGCGCAAAGCCGGCCGCAAAGAGCATAGGACGTGAGGTTCGGGCCGAACGGCTGCCCCGCTCTGCATATACAGCCTGATGCAGCAGAAAGCAGGCGAACGGAAACAGGAATACCGCGCCGAGGATCTTGCCGAAAAAGACAGCCACAGCTAAAGATGCGCCCGCCGTCAGGAAAGCCCACCATCCGCGGAAATGGGTGATCAGAACCAGAGCGCCCGAGGCGAAAAACCACATGGCGTTTTCGAGAAAGGGAAGCCGCCCATAGAAAAGCTGATTATAATTGAAGCATATCAGAATCAAATAGATGACACCCACAAGATTGCCGGCCGTTTTGCGCAAGAATAGAAAGAACAGCAGCAGACCACCGTATGAGTACACCAGACCGACCAGATTGGACTGTTGGATACCTGTTCCGATCAGCTTGAACACTACCGTCGCAAGAGCCGTAACAGACGATTTCAGAAAGAAGACCAGCCGAGTGTCGCCGAACGGATTGAAGTCACCACCCTGCACGAACATTTTAGCGAACAATGTGTATTGGGGCGGATCAGTATAGACGTCGGTCGATCCTGACAAGGTCAAGGGTGGATCAGCATCAAGATTCCAGACCCGCAAGAGCAGAATCAGAGCCAGCAGGCACAGGACG
>JAUXBJ010000335.1 GCA_030619425.1 bacterium | reverse complement strand
GGACCGGTGGTATCGGAACCCCTGAAGGTGACGCAAACAAACACTACATTATGAGGCATCGGGAATTCGATTACGATCAGGCCTACACAGCCACTATTATGCCCAACGATACCCTCTGGATGTATCCCAATCAGGACATCGCCGATGATATCGCGAATGGTTTCGACACTCGCTACCTGTTGTCCTTCGGACCTTTTGATATCGCACCTGGGCAGACGCTCCCCTTGACAATGGCCTATGTAGGTGGGGAGAATCTGCATACGGTCGAGGGCAATGTTCAGAACCTGCCCGATCAGCCGGATGTATACTACAGCAATCTTGATTTCTCCGACCTGGCCATGAATACCAATTGGGCCAAATGGGTCTACGACAACCCCGGCGTTGACACCGATCAGGACGGCTACTACGGCAAGTTCCATGTGTGCTGCATGGATTCGGTAATCGACTATATCGACCCACAGACCGGCGACACGGTTTGGGAATACACCGTCTGTGACACATTCTTCTACGAAGGGGACGGGGTGCCGGATTTCGATGCCGATCCCAGCGCCGGTGAGCACGATATGGTCTGGGTCGAACCGCGCGAGAAAGCGCTCTGGGTTCGTTGGAACGGCTTGAGTGCCGAGACGCAAGAGGACATACTGACCGGGCAGGTGGACTTTGAGGGTTACCGAGCGTATCTGTCGCCTGACGGTACGCCGGGGTCGTATGTCGAAGTAGAGTCTTACGATATCGACAATTACCTGAAGTATACGTTTAGTCCGCATTGGGGCTGGGAACTGCGCGACTATCCCATGACGCTATTGGAACTGCGCTGTCTTTACGGTGAATCGTGTGATGACGTCGACTTCGATCCCAACGCTTACACTGAAGCGAATCCATATGTACTTCCCAATTACCCCGAGTCTCTTTTCTATTTTGAACCGTTCGGTTTGAACAAAAGCTACTTTGGTGTAAATACCGAGATACTGAAACGCTATCCCGGCCAATCCTATCCCAGTACGCTTGATCCCGATCTGGCTGATCCGAGCGAACTGACCGATGATGGCTACTTCAAATACTTCGAGTACGAATTGACGATCGGTGGGCTGTTAGCTGGTGAATGCTACCACGTTAATGTGACCAGAACCGACTATGGCGCTCCGCAGTTTGGTCTGCCGGGCGATGAATCTGATCTTTACGAAGGTAGCCTGATGGGCTGCACGCCGGAAGGACCGCCGGCCTATGATTACGGCGTCGGATGGAATCTGGTGTCATCGCCCGTAGACCCGGTACCGGCGACCCAGGCAGACGTCTTCGGCGATGACCTTGTCTGGTGGCAGTTGTACGGCTGGGCTGGGGCCGGCTATTACAGTCCGACGGAGGTGAGCGGCTGCGGCGTTGGCTACTGGCTCTTTCTGCCTGAGGCGGCAAGCGTTGACTATGAGGGCAACGAGTGCGCGCCATTTGAGCCGCCGGTTTGTGTCGGCTTGGGCGATGGTTGGAACCTGCTCGGCTCACCTTACGAGGTTCCTGTAACGCTGCAGGATGCCCAATACCACGCGGCAAGCGAGACCGTCGATTACACCGAGGCACTGGCGCGCGGTTGGATCACTCACTCATTATATGAATGGGCCGATCCGGCGTATGTCGAAACGGGTGCTATCGATCCGGGTCAGGGCTGCTGGTTTGCGGCGCTGATCGACGGCCTCGATATCTGCTGGTACCCGTCTTATGGAGCGCCGAGGAAAGATCAAATTGCCGATGACCGACGGCTTGCTCTTTCTCACGACGGCATGATGCGGATCAGTCTGGACGGTACCGGTCAGACAGTCTATCTTGGCCTTGCCGATGATGCCGACGCCGGTTTCGATGCCCATTATGACTCTCCCTGCCCGCCAACTGCGCCCGGTGTGGCGAACAGCATCTACTTGACGTCGGATGAAAGCGCCGGCAACAGTCTGCTGAGCCGACTGTCTACCGATGTTCGCGGGTTCGAGGATGAAGTAGTCTGGAAACTGGTCCTGTCCGGGAACGCAACTAGTCGGGTCAATCTGGAGAACAGTTCGGCTCTCAACGACCTCGGGTACCGCTTGAGTCTATACACTGCGGACGGCACGCTCCGGACGCAACTCGGCTCGGATCAGACAGTCGATCTCCAGCCGGGCGAATACAGTATTGTGGCGAGTCGAGGCAGTCATAGCGGCCCGATGATTCCTGATGACTATTTCCTGTCGCCAAACTACCCGAATCCGTTCAATCCGGTGACCACGATTGCTTTCGGACTGCCGTCGGCCGGCCGGGTGAGGTTAGAGGTGTTCAATCTGTTAGGACAAAAGGTTGTAGTTCTGGTTGATGAGCGGATGCCCGCCGGAGTACACGAGATCTCCTGGCATGGAAATAACGATGACGGGGTAGCAGTATCATCCGGAGTGTATTTCTACAGACTGGAAACAGCGGGGTTCAGCGAAACCCGCAAAATGTTGTTGATTAAGTGAACAGGCCGCAATCTGTATCCTATGGTGTTGCGACCAAATAATTTAGCGGAAGAGCCCGGCGACCTTTTAACCGCGAAGAGCCTGACCAGGCCGTAGTCGGCGGTCTGGAGGGTATGGATTACCCTTTATGCCTTGACAAAAGCAAATGCTGCCTTATATTTACTGGCGAAGAGGCGCTTATTTACCCTTTGTAGATAGGTCTTTATCCTCTGTTTACGTTAGTTGGTCTAACTTAGCTGGCTGTGCTGAAATACATTGGCAGTGAGAATTCTGTCAGAGGGAAATGCTTTGGCATCAGCCGAATACGGTTTCGATTTAGGTATAGAGAGTCCATTGGCGAAGGCGTCGATTGACTCCCGGAAGTTAGTAGCCCATGCAGGTTCAGTAATGTCCCCTGTTTGGGTCATGTACAATGAGAGCCGCCGACTCCGGCCGGACGAAGGTGTGGAAGGGTCAGATTCAGCGGTGACGACGAATCAGTTCGGGAGGCGTGAGTGTTCGTCGAGGTCGACAAATTGGGAAATCGGCCGTCATGGCCGTTTTAGTGTTTTGAAATCAAAGGTTAAAGTTCAACAACTTATTCAATGGAGGTTTTACGGATGAAGCTACGCTTTTTCGTTCTCCTGTCAATCATGGTCCTGGGTGGCTATGGTATGGTCGGCGCCCAGAGTCTGTCGCTGGATCATACTGACGGCCTGATCGACGCCGACCACCTGGACACTGGCGTTCCGGTGACGTTCTATATTCGTGTCACCGGTGATGACGATACGCATAGTGGTATTACCAACGGTTTCCGCGTTTATTCCGATGACGGCGCGGTGTGGAACCCGTTGGTGGGTGATACCACCGGCACACTGGGCAGGACTCAGTTCGACGGCCTGTTCTATATCAACAAGTTTAGTATTACCGGGTCCGGCGCCGATACTGTTGGCTTCTCTGGGGCTCGGTTCTTCGAATCGGGGTTGCCCGCGAACTTTGATGATGTGGCATACACGCTCGACATCGGTCCGATTGCTGAATCTGAGATAGGCAAGACCATCTGTCTCGATTCGGCCTACTTTCCTCCCAGTGGTGTGTGGAAATGGG
>JAUXBJ010000263.1 GCA_030619425.1 bacterium | reverse complement strand
ATGTGATAGTGTTTCCGATTCATGCGCTCGATGGATCGGATCAGCCGGTCATTGTTGAGCGGTGACTCGATCCGATATCGGACGTAGTTTTTCATTTGGGGGTAGCCGTCAAGATTCTCGATAGCGATCTTATCGCGGGCCAAAGCATTGCCGAATTCCCTGGGATCGGCTACTCGCATCAGGACGAAATCAGTGGGGCTGAGACGACATTGCAGGTCGCAAGCATCAAGAGCTTCGGTGATCCGCAATGACTCGTCATGGACCTCCCGCATCCTCAGAGCCACCGCTTCGTCGTTGGTCAACACTGCCTCGACCGTGCGACCAAGAGTCCGGGAGAAAACATACCCGCAGTGGACCTGTGCGATTTTCTCGATCCCCGACGAGCTGCCCAGAACGAACCCGGAATCAGCGGAGTTGATCGAAAAAGCGGCCGTGAACGAGCGCAGGCAGAACACGTTCGAGTGCATATCGGTGATCGGAAAGGCCGTCACACCGAAGTAATCGAAGTAGTGCTCATCGACAACCAGCGCGCCCTCGGGCACGGCGCTCGCCATACTCTCCATTTCCGAAAGCGAATAGGTGGCGCCGGTGATGCGATTGGGGTTGGCTAAATAAACAATGTCGCGAGGGGTTGAAACCGCCTGTGTCACCAGCTTCGGATCACCTGCAAAGGGGGATGGCGCCAGTTGCTCCTCAATCTCAATCCGGGCCCGGTCGGCTGCCTGCGCCACCTCCGGAGTTACGTGACCGGCGGCGACCAACCGTGAAGCGGGACAACCCAAAGCAGAAAAGAGGTCGCTCAGCAGATCGACGTTGTCGGCAAACGGCAGGATCGTCGAACGAGCAGTCACTTGTTTGCGCGCGATCATCGCCGTCAACTGGTCCTGCGGGGTGATATCGGTCGGTAAATGGGCTTTCATAGCTGTCTATCCTTTCCATGGATGGTCGTGGACATGTTTTCACGATCAGAAAACAGTCGCTGATTGTCTGAAGAGCCAGGGTTCTCAAGGAGCATTTGGAAGGACTGAAAACTACGGAGGCCGGTCGGTCTCTGAGTTTCGGCGAGAAGCGGCGAATGTAATTCGTGTCTGTGTTTCTTGTCTTCCATGACTCAACAGGGCACAATAAGTTTTCGTCACCGGTAAGTATTGCAAGGTCTGTGCCGCCCTGTATAGATTCTGAACACTGAAGACAAGTCTATGCCGCACATCAAGTAACGGGGGCGGGCATCGTTTGTGAGGCGGCGCGGAGAGCAGATCAAGCGGTCGTTCGGGCGGTATCTTCCGGGTTTGACGGCAATTCTTTCTTTAACAAAATCAGGCCGCCGACTCCTCGATTTCAGAGTCGACGGCCATTAGGAAGGTAAGATGAGATGCGTGAATCTTTAGCCGGGCGGTTTCCTATAGCTTGCTGATTATGAAGACTGAGGTAAGCACGCCGGTGGCGGCCGATAACCAGGTGGTGACCGTCTTACTCCAGTTGTGGTCCCTCTGAATTCTGGTAGGCACGAGAATCATATCACCCACCTCAATCCGTTTGCCGAGCACGCCGCCGGAGATAACCTCACCCCCGGCGCGGACAATGCGAACCTCTTTCTTGTCGGCCCGACGCGTAAAGTCGCCGGCGCGCTTGATGTAAAACTTAGCTTTACGTCCCGGGTCAAAGCCGATAGTGCCGTTGGCTCCAACGGCGCCGATTACCGGCACCCCGGTTGGAACGGTCGGCACATAGATGCGGTCATTCGGTTTTAGTGCAATGCTTGATTCACAGTTAGTGGGATCATTGAGCTTGTCGGTGTCTATGATGATCCGGTTCATCGCGCCCAGGTCATAGTCGACTTCGACCTGCTTTTTCGCTCGACCGAGGCTGTCGATGACCAACGGTTGTGAATTAGCCAGCAAACGGGGCAGATTAGCCCGCCTGAGGTCGCCCTCAATGGAGACTCGCTCCAGGACCAGCCCCTTGGGAAAGGCCTCGGCTGTGAAACCACCGGCCCGCGCCAGCAGTTGACACAGGGTCTCGCCCCGTTTGCGAAGCACGTACTCGCCGGGGTACAGAACCTCACCCGCGATGGTGACGGAACGTTCCTGCTGCCATTGCGGGATCGACCGGACGAACAAGTGATCATCTTCCCTTAACCTGACCGTTTGTGATGCTAGGTCATCAAGTGGAAAATACTCCAGCGACACCTCGCCGTTTTCATCGATGCGAGCCAACTCAGCCTGAACGAGGTCAGCCGATCGCGTATACGATCCTGCCAAAAACACCAGGTCAGCGGCCGACATGCCATCGTAAAGAGGATACCAGCCGGGGCGGTTGACTTCCCCCTCGATATAGACGCGACGACGATGGCGCACATCATCGATAGAATAAACATGTATGGAATCGTGATCACACAACAGGATATCAGCCGTGTGATCTCCCTGTAGAATCTTCTTCAGGTCCAAAGGGAGGACCTCGACCCGCCGATCACGGTGACGCCGGTATAGGTCGGCCCGTTCATAGTACACATCGTACGGCTGCAACTGAGATTGGTCGACAATATCCGAGACGCGGGTGGAATCGTTGCGCTCGTAATAACCGGGATGCTTAACCAGCCCGAACAGCGCCACCAGGTTTTTCCTGGCCTGGAAAATGGAGTTGACCTTGAGATGATCGCCGTCTTTCAGGGTAACGTCGGTTCCTCCGTCCGGAGCTTTCGGGTTCAGGTTGAGATCGAGCACTTCCCAATGGTCATAGTCGGACACTCGTTCGAGCAGGATGCGATCAAGGTAAGCCTGCGCGGTAGGACTGCCGGCCAGTGCTAAGAGGTCGCCGGCGGTTTCGCCCCCCTTGAGTTCGTATATGCCGGGCCGCTTGATCTCGCCTTCGATAGCCACGCGGGCGCCGGCCACCGGCACGAAGATCACGTCACCACTCTCCAGTCGGATATCGGTGGAGTTGTCCCCTTCCAGAAGGAGTCGGTAGAGATCGACGGTGGCTTTGGATTGTCCCTTCTTCATCAACTTGATAAGGCGCATGGAGCCGCGCTCGTTGGGACCGCCGGCCAATGACAGAGCATTGAACAGCGACACCAGTGATGATACGGTGTAGGCGCCGGGTCGCTGCACTTCGCCCGTTATGAAAATGCGGATGGAGCGAATCCGGCCCAGTGAACAGGTCAACTCAAAATCCGAATAAACAGCAGCAAAACGTTTCTGCGCCCGTTGCGTGAACTGCTCGAGGCTTAAACCCCACACTGTCAACTCACCCACGGTGGGGATGAACAGCTTTCCTTCTCGATCGACAGTAAGGTTGTATTCTTTCTCTACGCGACCCCAGAGAAAGATGATCAGGTTGTCGCCGGGGCCGAGAACATAGTCATCGAGCGATGCGATGTCGGCTGGCGGGGCCATCTCGGTAGACTGCGCAAAAAACTCGATACCGAACGGCCTGAGTTCGTGCGGTGGCAACTTGGCCGGTGCAGGCGCAGGGTCAAGTGACAGTTTGGAGTCGCCTGCCGCCGGCGGTAGCGAGGACGATCCATCTACTTCTGCAGGGGTCTGGTAGTAATCGGTCTCCCCCTTCGATGCCGCTTGTTGGCGGTATTTCTCTAAAAGCTTCGTCTTCTGTTCTTCAGTGAGACTGCCGAGATCCTGGGCGACGAGATCCTCAAACCAGTTCAACGCCACCAATACGATCATCAAGGCGATAAAAAAGAGAATTCTCTTGAGCATCCATACCTTCCTTGCGAGACATCTTTCCTTCCATGGAGCGTCGACCAACCGCCGACGTCATCGCCTGGGTCACATGCAAGGGAGGTGCCGAGTGATGCAACTATGCCCGTAAATGGCTATGGACGATGGTATTAGCAATGCGACCAACTCCCCTCGCAGGGTCCGGTCAAGCATTGGTTTGGAAGATGTTTCCGACGGGGTCAGGAGATGTTTTCCGCTCGCATGCGATGACGCAGCGTCTTCGCATGATAGTGAAACCTAACAAGCCGCACCCTTCAACGGGTTCGGCTTTTTGCTTGGAAGTCGGTGGCTACAACACTAGTCAGGCCTGGATACCGAGCAAGCGGATGGGCTACCCGGCCATCAAAGTGGAGGGGTTGAACTACGAGGTAACGTGTCTTTGTCTCTGTGTGTCTGCTTTAGTACATAGAACTTGTCGTCGACAGAATCGACCAAGCCTGCTTTTTCGAATATCTTACCAACGGTGTGAACGTAGCAGCCGTGGGGCCAGTCCTTCTTTGAGTAGTATTTCCTGAACACTGTGCAGTTGTACTTCCCGGTTTTGTTCAGTTCACGCCAACATTTCTCCAGCATT
>JAUXBJ010000362.1 GCA_030619425.1 bacterium | reverse complement strand
GATCATCTGCGGCAGGTAGATCGACGCCGGTACGATCAGGACGTGGAGAACGGTGATCGATTCAGTGAACCCCTCCTTTACCCACAGCAAAATGAACGGTCCACCGAACATCAGCACGCCGATGCAAATGAAACCGGACAGGTAATATAGATACCGCGTCGACTTGACGTAGATCTCCATGACTTTGGTGTCGTCTTTCTCGGCCTCGATATGGCTGATGGTGGGAATGATAGGCGTGGAGATAGCGCTGATCGAGTTGCGCAACTGCGCGATGATCATCGCCGGTACGGTATACACCGCAACTGCTTCCATGGAGAGGAACCGCCCGATGACGATATTATCCGTTTGAAAGATCACGATCCAGGCGGCCACAATCAGAAGCGAAGTAGCGCCATAGCTCAGCAGCTCTTTGGTTTTCTCCGTGGATATCGCGGACATGCTGAATTTCACCTTGGGGAAAAGCCTCGCACGGATCGAGTACCGCCACAGATGCGTGGCGATATTCAGCCCCAGAATCAGAAGCGACATGGCTATCAGTCCATAGCCCAGTTCCAGCAGGAGCACGATGATGGCGGTCTGGACCAGCAGGGTGCCGATCTCGAAATAGTTTACTATGTCGGCGCGATGGAACGGCAGTAGAGCGGCAAACGGGATCATCAGATACGTCACAGCCTGGTTGGTTCCTATGACAACCAGAGTGATGCGCGCGACCCGCAGCAGTTCCGCATCGATCTGGAAGTGGTGGAGCAGACCGTAGGCAATCCCAGCCGACACCGCCATGATCGCCAGTGAGATTATCAGGTAGATTCTGGCGGAAGAACTCACAACCTCGTTGAGCTGTTTCCAGTCCGAGACGGCGAAGTACTTGGAGATAAACCGTGCGATCGCCTGGTTCATGCCGATATCGGCCAGCTTCATGTACGCTACCAGCGAAAACACCAGCGACCAGATGCCGTACTGGCTCTTGCCCAATTCGGAAATCAGGTAAGGCGTGAAGAAAAATGTGACCACCAACGCGATCACCATCCCCATCCACGAGGTGAAGACGTTCCTGATGAGTTGTCGAATTACTGATGGCATTACATAGGGTCTTTCCGTCAGTCCTACAATCGGCCGGCTAATCGGTTTTGTTCAGCAAGTAAGCCGGTGCACCGTCGGCTGGCAAACTAAACTTATACGTCGGACGACCTGGGTTGGATCGGCAAGTCCCAACAACATCCCAACAACAGTAGAAGTTGCCCTCTCCCTGCCGACACAGACTATATGCCTACGGCCGACTTGACAGCTACCGTCGCGCCCGGTATACTCTGTGCGTGCCATTAAACTGGATTGGGTATGTCCAAGAAAAAGCTGACCGAGAAGGATTACTGGGAAGTCGAGGTTGAGTCCGCCGATAAGGCGACTACATCGAGTGGCCGACCCGGCTTGAAAGCCAGACTGACAGATCGGTTCTTCGACGGGGTCAAAGACGGCTATCCCAAGTACCTGATGTATGACGTGCACTGCCGTCGACACCTGCCGAAGGGATCGCTCAAGGCACTCGAGGTCGGCAGTTCACCCGGTAACGAGCTGATTGCGGTTCATCGGAAATTCGGCTATATTCCCTACGGCGTCGAATACACTGATTCCGGAGTCGAGTTGAACCGCCGCAACTTCAAGGCTCACGGTCTTGATCCCTCGCAGGTAATTCACAGCGACTTTTTCGCCGAGGAATTCCAGACTGAGTACCGCAAACAGTTTGATCTGGTGATGTCCCACGGTTTCATCGAGCATTTCACCGATTTAGACGCCGTCATAGGGGCCCATACCAACTTGCTCAAGCCGGGTGGTTATCTGCTGTTGACCGTACCGAACTTTCGCTGGCTGAATTATCTGCTGATCCGCTTTTTCTCGCCTCATGCCATCGAAGCGCACAATCTCAGTATAATGAAGAAGTCAACGATGCTCAAACATGTCCCCGCCGACCAGTACGATGTGTTGGTGTGCAGGTTTCTGGGTACTTTCAACTGCGGTATAATCTATGGTCCCAAGAAGAGCAGGATCAAGTCCTGGCTTATGAATGGGCTGATGCGTTTTCAGGAACTGATCGATGCCGGTCTGTATACGTTCTTCAAGAAGGGCTTCATCGAGAGTTCTATGTTCAGTCCCAAGCTGATGCTGTTGGCTCGCAAGAAGTCGCCGGCTTCGGACTGACTCAGCAAAACCAACACTGCACGAAAAAGGGCCGTCCGCAGCAACGGACGACCCTTTTCTAATTATCGTTCACACTTCCTACGGACAGTCGGCCGGTGGCGGCCCACTGTTGAACATGTAGTCAACCAAATGGACCAAGTCTGAAATGTCGATGTCTGCCGGTCCGTCGGACGGCGGATTAACAGGACCGCTACCGTTCACGTTGGCTTCTTCCCAGCAAGTCGGCGGCGGCCCGCTGGTGAACATGTAGTCGACTTGGTAGACCAGGTCGGAAATGTCGATCTCGTCGCCCGGATCGTAGTCGACATTGCCGCGGATCGGCGGCATGCAGCAAGTCCCACAACTCGCCAGGATTTCGGCACGGAACCAGTCGTTTGCCTGGGCGGCACTGTTGTAAAGGTCGGCTGAATCCCCTTCCATGACAGTGATCAAAGCAGTGTACACATGAAGAGTATCCTGAGCGTCCAGCGTATGGTTGGCGAAGTATGTCATCACCGCATGCTGATCGACCGGGTTGGGGTTGGCCGAAAACCCTGGATTCTGCATCAATGAATACACTTCAGAAGGCACCAAACCGCTGTTCGGCCAGACGTACACTGTGTTGTCGGCGGTGTAAGCGCCGAACGGTCCGGCCGTGTCGAAGGCACAGGTGTCGTTGTAGTGAAAACCGAGCCACGCCTGTCCGCCATAGCGATCAGTGCACAACTGACAGCCGCTTCCATCGCTCTCTGTTCCGCGTAAGTAGATCAAGCGATTCAGACCGTCATACTCGTAGTCGCCGGTGTTGGCGGCGCTGCCATCGGACGGGATATCCCAATCCACAGCCTCGCCGATATACAAACCGGAGTGTGATTGACCGTCATACGGGTAGACACGCAGCAATTGAATCACGAAGTTGCAGGTCGGATTACCAACCGGCGCCCACCAGGTTTTCTCAAGAGCCAAAGACGAGTCCTGGGTGACAAATGTGCCGCTCTCGTACACCTGGTAGTTTGCTTCAGTCTGTGTCGGCACCGGCAGTTTCTGATCGTCAACCAGCGCATAGCGGTCATCGCCGAAGATTGCCCAACTGGCCACGAT
>JAUXBJ010000222.1 GCA_030619425.1 bacterium | reverse complement strand
TGGCTACGATCCGACTTACTACTATAAGGCTGCGCGGGCAGTGGAGACTACTGCCATTGAGGATGTTGGGCTGGCCGATCCAGCCTATTCTCAGGAGGAGCAGGTGATCGCCACCGAGCGGCGAAAGACGGCATATCGGGTGCTTATGTCATTGCCCAAAGACTGCCGACGACTCTGGCGGGCAGTTTTCTTCGGAAAGCGGAACTATAGACAAGCGGCTGAGACACTTGGACTTAGCGAGGGTAGCGTGAAGCGCAAAATGTGGGAATGCCGTCAGTTGGCCAGAGAAAAGGTGGAATTCTACGAAAAATGAGAACCTTTTCGATGAATCGCAGACTAATCATGTGTAGATGAAATGATCCGGCATGGAAGTAGAGAAATGAGGCGAGCAAGATGAGCCAGCGCGATAAATGTCGAGAATACCAGGAGCAGTTTCCAATGTACTTCAACAACCGATTGGAATCGCACGAGGCCGAAAAGGTGAAAGCACACCTGGATGAGTGCCCCGCCTGCCGGTCGGCTTTCGCCCGAGAGCAAGCGCTATATGCAATGGCCGGAAGCGATTCGCAGTCAGGTGCGCTCGATTCTCACCCTGACAGCAACATGCTGGACCGGTTGGCCCGCGACCCCGATTCGCTCGAACCAACTCAACGTCGCGAACTGGAATCTCATATTTCCGAGTGTCGGCTTTGCCGCGAGGCTGTGGAGAAGCTCGCCATGTTGCCGGATCAGTTGGAAGCGCTCGTGACCGACGAGGAGATTCCGACCATCGCTGGTCTGGACCGGCAAGTCAGCGGTCAAACTGCAACTACCACCAAACTAACCGATCTGACTCGCCGGGTCTGGCGGCCACTGACTGCCTTTGCGGCCGCGGCCATAATTGTGTTTGTCGCTGTGACCCTGGTAAGGCATGAACCTTCCGGGCCAACCGCGGAAGTGGAGGGACTTTTCCCCGCAATGACGCGCAGCCTCGGCGAGCGAACTGTTTTCGAGGCAGAGACGGAGGAGTTCACATTCAAGGGGCGGGTCTATGTCGACCCGGAAGAATCCCACACCTATAGCATCCGCGTTGTGGACAGAGCTACAGACTCCCTCATTCATGGCGTGGATCAGGTTACGGATTTCGATAATCTCGGTTTCGCCCGGTTTGAACTTGCACTGAGACCGGGACAGTATCAACTCATTCTGTATGACATCATTGAAGCAGACAGTCTGCAGATCGTTCAACCGTTTGATATCCAACTCAAACGGTAGCTCACTGGTAGATTCGCCAATCACCCACCGCGATAAAAGCAGACCATGTGTACGGATGATCCGGCAAGCCGCGGTTGCGAATCTTCTCGATTTCATTCACGGCCATCTGCCGCATAACACGAGCAAGATCATCGTCATCGGAGGAGTATAACTGCTCCATAATCGACACCGTTTGCTTGTCGGGTATCGACCACAACGAGCTTATCACGGTCCGCGCCCCGGCCATTTGGAAGGCGCGTCGTAGTCCCCAGACGCCCTCGCCAGCTTTTACTTCGCCAAGACCCGACTCGCAGGCCGACAACACCACCCACTCGGTACCCTGGAGATTCATTGCCGACACCTCGAAAGCGGTAAGAATGCCGTCGTCCACCCCAGCGCTATCCGCAATCTGACCACGTTGATTCGCTCCGGCGAGAAACAGCCCTGACTTAAGCAGCGGATTTCTCACCGCCGGGCAATAATCCTGCTCCGCTTTTCCCCCAGGTTCTTCCGAAGAAGCATTGTCCTGAAGAAAATAGCCGTGAGTCGCCAGATGAATCACTCTTTTGCCCGGAGCTTCGGCTTTCAATCTCTCCTCGCTGGCGTCCAAACCGCAAAACAGTTCAACAGGCTCCTTCCGGGTTGTCGTCCATGCCTGAGCTACTCGTTTCACCTCTCGACGTGTCCAGGGCAAAGGGCTTAGCTTTATCCCTCTGAACCCACCACGGCCGATTCGAGTGCTCCGGGATACACTGTATTCAGGCTTGGCAACCTTGTCCCGAAGAGGAGCATTAATCATAAGCCGATCAGTGACGGAGGCATCGTAATCAGGGTCTCCAAGGGCCAACAGACCGACCGCCGGTGTTGCAACCTCTTTCAGCCGAACCAGATCACGTCCGGCCGAGAGGTAGAGTATCGGGTACCTTTCAATCAAATAGGTTCCTGCGTCGTCCAGCAAGCCCGCAAATGAAACCAGGTTCAATCCACCGTCAGGGGCAATCAAGACCAACTTCTTAGCGGAGGTGTGGTTTTCCACAGGTTTCCAGATCCTCCGATACAATTCTTTGGCAAGGCCTCGGTATTCTTCCACATCTTCATCTGATGGGAGGCCTGCCAACGGCACCCGCAGCATGTGCTGCCGGTATAAGTCAATCAGTTCATCGATCGGCGCTGCCGATCCGATATTCAGAATCACCGGCTCGGCGCTTTCCGACACCACGACGGCAAGATAATGAGGTGTGGCACTGTTCGGTTGGAGGCTAAGGTAGTCATACTTCAGGTACTCAATCAGACATGAGTTTTCCGGGAGCGATGCGCGTATGCTGTCTACGTTTAATTCTCTTATTTGCCGTTTTTTCCTGAAACTTGCGCTGAGGCGAGAGAGATCGGTCTCCAGTTCGTTTACCAGAGTGGTTAGGGAATCCAGGCCGCTGCGGAAACGGTCCGAATCTTCGCCGGGACCTTTGACATATCGTCGCGACAATCGCAGCTTGGCAACTCTCAAGGCTTCCGCCACAGCCATGGTAGTTGAATCCGTCTCTTGTACCAGAGTCCTTTGACGATCAAACAAACCGTCTGACACTCGTCCTTTGGTGGCGAGAATGAGATTCGCGGCTGTCTTCATGACTGAGAGGTCACCAGAGCCAAGCTCTACGTAGCAACTTATGAAGTTGTCAACTGAATTGTGCAGCCGTTGTGAGAAGCTGAGCGCGTCCTTTTCCGACAGCACCATAGCGTTGTCAACGAAGCTCTTGTGCATTGTCTTACAAGCTCGTGCCGCCGTTTCCATCGCCTTTGCAGTGTCGCCTCGCAAGCGAAACAGCTTGGAGAAGGTTTCTTCGATTGACGCCACATCGTAGTTTTCGCTTCCCAGCACACTCCTCTTGAGAGTCAGAGCTCGCTCAAGCGAGGGCTCAGCTTCGGCATACTTGCCCTGGTCACAATACAGATCGGCCAGGTTATGCAAGTACCCCGCCACCAGGGGGTGGTCCGGTCCCTGGCTTTTCTCGGCCAAGGCGAGGGCTCGGCGAGCGTAGGCTTCAGCCTCTGAAATCCTGCCTTGGAGTTGATAGAGAGTGACCAGGTCGTTCAGAGTTTGCGCTACCCACGAGCTATCCGGGTCACGGACTTTCTCGCGGATGGCCAGTGCTTGTACGAACAGCGACTCCGCCTTCGCGTATTTGCCCTGCTCCTTATGCAAGGTAGCCAGATGACTTAGACATCCAGTCGCCAAATGGTGCTCCTTGCCGTGGAGATTCTCATAAATGGCCATCGCTCGTCGACAATGTGCTTCCGCTTCGGCAAACTTGCCCTGATACTCGCACAAAGTAGTAAGATTGTTCAGCACCCAGGCTACATACTCGTGGTTCGGACCGTAGGCGTCCTCCCAAATCTCTAAAGCGCGCTCATGAAGCGGCTCAGCTTCAGCGTACTTGCCCAGCCGTCGATAGATCACGGCGAGACTCGTTAAACTATATCCCACCGCCCCATGCCTCAAGCCAAGAATCTTTTGACGAATGGCTAAGGCACGCTTATGAAACGACTTGGCCTCTGAATACTCCTGTTTGTAGAAGTGATAGTTGCCAATTCGGTGGAGGACGCGAGCCACGGCGGTATCCTCAGTGCCCAACTCGGCTTCAGCCTTCGACAAGGCGAGAGTACCGAGGACAATGGCCGTGTCCTGCTGCAACTCCACAGAAAGCGAGTCTGCCTGACGAAGCAGTTCCTGCCATGAATCAGTTTCGGCCGCCCGGATTGGTCCCACCAGGACGACAGACAGAACTAAAAGCGCGTGCTTGAGAGCCATATTATGCTAACCCGGCAAACGAACCCATAAGGCCGCTTAACCTCCCCTTGATGAAGCATTGTCCTGCGGCCGACTTATCGAGAGTAATTTACATCGCCGCCACTCGTTTGTACAGCACAAAATGGAGAATTATAACCACGTGCTGACCGATGAAACCGTTCCATCGCGCCACGGCTGATGGCTCTTACTCGCCGGCCAGCATCTCGGCGATGCACGCGGGCAGTCCGTCACGTGACTTGGGCGTGACCTGCAGGAGCCTGACGTCGGCTCGGTTTTTCGTTTGATCGATAATGCCGCCACCCTTGAGAGCTATCGTGGCCACCAGTCGCTTTTCGGCATCGAGCCACCGAGTCAGGAGCGTCCGAAACTTCGGTGACAGGCACTCCATCTTGCCGATCTCGTCAATCACGATCAAGCCGGTCGCAGGTCCATTGAAATCTATCGTATCGAGAAATCGCTCAAAGGCTGCGACGTCCACACCATACTTGCCGACACGATGGTGCGACCGGATGTCGACGTGCGAGAGAATACTCCTGCGTCCGTCGAGCGACACCAATTCGAAGCCTTTACGTACTCCCTGCTCTCTGATTTCCTGCGTGTAGAACCCGACCGGATTGAGATGCCTCGGGTCGGCGCAGAGATTCTTGATTACGGTTGTCTTGCCGACACCCGGCGCGCC
>JAUXBJ010000276.1 GCA_030619425.1 bacterium | reverse complement strand
GTTTGCCAAGAAGTTTGAGCGGTTGTGGAGTCGACCGTACAATGACTTCAAGCGCGTATTCATCATGCCGTTGCAGTTGGTCGAAGGGCTGCATCTATCGATTGTTGCTCTTGGTTTGCTTGGCCTGCTGATATTGATGATGCGCAGTTTGTCGTCGGCTGCCTGGCCGATCGTCATTTGTGGGTACTACACTGCGATACACCTGGTGTTTCATTCCATCAACAGGTATGCCTTCAACGCCATGCCGTTCATGATGATCTGTGCAGCCTTCTTTGTGGTGTTGATTGCTGACAAGATGATTCCATCAAGGGATCGCCGGCTGGGTCGAATAGCCCTGGCTCTGTTGCTCTTATTGGTCGGTTGGCAGCTTCAACCAGACACGGTCAACGCTCTGTTCGGCGCTGGCCTCGCGGAGGGAATGGTCTTGACGGTGCTGAGTGTCAAGACCGGATTGTGGATAGTGGCGCTGATTCTGCTGACGAGGATATTTCTCGGTACCGAAAGAAACTGGAAACAGGTGTTCTTCCCGGTAACGGCCGGACTGGTTCTTACGCTTATGAGTTGGGGACCTGCTCTCTCCCGAGATGCCTGGTCGGAGTTTGAATGTCGCCTCGACGATCCCGGCGTCAAGGCCGGTACCCGGCTCTACATTTCGGACCTGGAGGAACTTGCACGACGTGATGCCCTCGGCGTTCTTATCGATCTGAACTCTCCGTCCGGTAGGAAGAACAGTTTCACGGTGTCTATCGGTGATATGACCGGCAGCTATATCGGCGGCCAGGGGCCGCTACGCAGCACCTTCTATCCCAAACCCACCTACATCGAGTACGCTCGTTTGGAATCGATGGGAATTGAGGCGTTCAAGCAATACGTTATCATCGGGGTCTCTCCGGGGGATATCCAACTCTTCCTGGACAAGTATGGCTATCTTGACATTTCGGTAGCCATCAACGATAGTACCCCGGAATCCAACAACTACGTTACCCTGTATGGCAAGCACCCAACCCCCGGCGATTCCGTGTTCATTCCCACCCCGAGCTACTCGACCATCGAACGATATGTACACCGCGGCGATCCAAGAATTCGCGAGACAGTGAAATATATGTCTGATTCGACGATTTCATATTATATTGGGCGCAATGAAACCAATGTCACCGCAGAGCAGGATCTCTCACCCCTGGCGGGGATGCATACCGGGAGATACAACATGTTCCTGATCCATTTCAAACAGTCCGGTGAGATACTGGTTTACTGAGCTATAATCATGAAAGGTTATCGATGAAAGTCGGCATAATCGGCTGTGGCTACTGGGGACCGAATCTGGTCCGGAACTCCAACGCCCTTGACGATGTGGATGTTGCGGCTGTTTGCGATCCAAGAGCGGAGCGTCTGGATTTCATCCGTCGGCAATTCCCGGCCATAGGCCGGCTGACCAATGATGCCGACGACATCCTGAAGGCGCCCGACATCGATGCCGTTATCATCGCTACCCCGGTTTCGACTCATTATCCCCTTGGCATGGAGGTCCTGGCCAACGGCAAGCACCTGTTCATGGAGAAACCGTTCACGGCCACCGTGGAACAGGCCGAGAGCCTAATCAACCTGGCCGAACAGAAGCGACTGCAAATCATGGTGGACCATACCTTCATCTACACCGGTGCGGTCCAGACCATAAAACGGCTCATCGACGACGGCGATCTTGGGGAATTGTACTACTTCGATTCCGTGCGCGTCAATCTTGGCCTGTTTCAGCACGATGTCAATGTCATCTGGGACCTGGCGCCGCATGACGTTTCGATCATGGATTATCTCATAGACCGCAAACCGCGAGCCATCTCCGCTACCGGGATGGCGCATTTCGACAGCGATATCGAAAACATAGCTTACATCTCAACCTTCTACGACGGCACGCTTCTGGGCCATATCCACGTCAATTGGCTGGCTCCCGTGAAAGTGCGCAAGACGCTTGTCTCCGGTTCTAAGAAGATGGTGATCTACGATGACACCGAGCCTTCGGAGAAAGTCAAAGTTTACGACCGCGGCGTCGAGATGATCCAGAACCGTGATCAGGTCTACGATTTGCTGATCCAGTATCGAACCGGCGACATGCTGGCGCCGCAGATAGATTTGACCGAGGCTCTCAAGAAAGTGACCCGTGAGTTTTGCGATGCGGTGAATGAGAATCGTTCGCCACGGACCGACGGTCAGGCCGGCTTGCGGGTAGTGCAGATTTTGGAGGCGGCCAACCGCTCGATGCGGGAAAACGGCCGCGTTATAGAACTAAGTTAGAATGAACGACAGCGATCCCTACATCCATGCTACCGCAATCGTCGATTGCACACAAATCGGCGCGGGCACACGTATCTGGGCGTTCTGCAATATCCAGGCCCGGGCTGTAATCGGCCGGGACTGCAATATCGGCGACCACTGCTTTGTCGAGAACAATGTCGTCGTGGGCGACCGGGTAACAATCAAGAATGGCGTCTCGCTGTGGGATGGGGTGGTCGTGGAGGACGATGTCTTCATCGGACCCAACGCTGTCTTCACCAACGACGTCTACCCACGCAGCAAAGTGTATCATGAAACTCCGGCGCGTACGGTGTTACGGCGGGGTGCGACAATCGGCGCCAACGCGGTGATAATCGCCGGACATACCATCGGACAATACGCTTTCGCCGGTGCCGGGTCCGTAGTCACCAGGGACGTGCCTGACTTCACCCTCTGGCTGGGCAACCCGGCGCGTCAGGTAGGTTTCGTTTGCAAATGTGCCGAACGGTTGGATCTCGGAGCATCCCCCAGGGACAACACCGAGATCACCTGTACCTGTGGCCTGAGCTATCGAGTTGTCAACGGTCGGTTGATCCTGCAAACTGACGGGGGAGAGGTTGGGACCTGAAGTCCTGGTCACGGTTCTGACCTTCAATGAGGGGGAAAAACTCAAGGCACTCGTGGAACGCTTCCCGAAGGGGGAAAACCACAAGTTACTGTTTGTCGATGATGGTTCCACTGACGGAACCGGAGCGTTTCTGCAAGCCTCGAATCATGAGGTGATCCGCCATGAGACCAACCAGGGTGTAGGCGCCGGGATTAGGAACGCCGTCAAGTACGGTCGCCAGCACAATTTCGACATCATTGTGATTATGGCCGGCAACGGTAAGATGCTACCGGAAGAAATTCCACGGTTGGTGGATCCGATCCGCGACGGCAAAGCCGATTACGTCCAGGGCTCCCGCTATCTTGAGGGTGGACGCTCGCCGAACCTGCCTCTGTTTCGAAAACTGGCCATACGGCTCTTCACAGCTATCGTTAATCTTGCCGTACGCTTTAAGGGGACTGACATTACCTGTGGCTTCCGAGCCTATCGGCTGGATCTGTTCGACCATCCTGAGATCGACATCAACCAGGATTGGCTGGGGCGGTATGAGATGGAGTATTACATCCACTATAAGGTTCTCAAGCTTGGCTTTCGGGTGATGGAAGCACCGGTCACTATGGCCTACCCGCCCAGCGGCAAGAACTACTCCAAGATCAAGCCTTTTGTGGGCTGGTGGTCGATGATCCGTCCCTGGGTTTTCCTGATTCTGCGACTCAAGAAGTAGCCCCTTGATCTGGGGGATTGCGCCATTCTGCCGTTTCGCGGCAAACCGTCAAATCCCCTGAAAAGTTTCACGGGACCTTCCCCATGAATAGTTGAAGATTTCTGCTAATGCATGTTGAATCAAGGAGTTGGTGTTTTCAAGAAGTGGAAACTGTTGCTTGCGGAAATTGGGGAAACTTCACGACATGTCATGCCGGACTTGATCCGGCATCCAGTGGCAAGCCACCCATAAATGGGCCTCATGCGCTACGCGCGCCATTTTACCATTGTCATTCCTGCGAAAGGGACCTTCCAGAAACCCATGATATCGTGCGCGGCAGACCTCCCGGTCTGCCCGTTTGAAGGACGTATCCAAGGTAGTCAAGGGGCAGACGAGGAGAGGCTGTCCCACAAGTGCATGTTCCGGTGGTTCCTTCGACGTCCGGAGGAGGTCGTGAGAACCGCCGGTTCCTTAAGCGTACTCTCCGCAACCGTTTGGAGAGATCACCGGGTCACAATCTCGACTGCGTCGATCTCAGGACCCGGCGAAACGAACTTATGGGACAACCTCAGGATGTACGCCGACCACAAATACCAAATGTCG
>JAUXBJ010000006.1 GCA_030619425.1 bacterium | reverse complement strand
CCGGTTGACTTCGAGCGAAGGCAAACCCTATCTTCTTAACCTGTCCGTTTTACCGGGGGAAGATCAGTTTCGACCCTAACTTAGAAGACGGTATCTATGAGACTTCCGCTCAGAATGAGATGTGGAGCGCGATGTTGAAGGCGGTCATGGTTTGCAGCAGTATAATCTGTTACTACCAACATACATAACGTGGCTGGGTCACAGGTCAGTTTTTTTCTCAACTAACGGTTGACATTGGGCTGGATTCTGCTATACTGACGGTTGACGAGGACTTGGGTAGATCGTCCACTGGTAGCTCCCTAGCCCCCTCTACCATCGATCTACCCGCCCTCTTTTTTTTGTGCCCCCGTTTTTTTGTCTCAGCAGCCTGACCGCACCACAGTCCCGTAGTCCCGTAGGTCGGAACCCCCTTGCGGGTTCCGACTCTCAAATTACTCACCAGAGTCCCGAGTCGGGAGCCCTGAGTTCTTGACGTGTTGTCGGAACCTCGCCCTTCGACTCCGCTCAGGACGATCCCTTCGGGCCAGGGGTTTGATCTTCCCCCAAAAAGGTGGACACTTTTTGAAGGTCGTGTTAAATTGGCTTTGGAGGTGTTCATTATGTCTCGTCGTAATTTTGATCGTGATTTCAAGCTTTCGGCTGTGAAGATGGCCGAGAGTTCAGATCTGCCATTGGTTCAGATTGCCCGTAGTTTGGGCGTTCATGACAGCATGCTTCGTCGTTGGCGCACTCAAGTTCGCGCCAAAGGACCAGCAGCATTTAAGGAATCGGGCCGTGCTGAACGATCAGAGGTTGTCAAGCTTCGTCGTGAGAATCGTCGTTTGAAGGATGAAGTTGAGATTCTAAAAAAAACTCTGCCATTATTGGAGCGTCGCAAGAAGTGAAGTACGCTGCGATAACAAAGCATTCAGTGAGGTATCCCGCACGTTTGGTCTGTAGCGTGTTAGGAGTTTCGCCCAGCAGTTACTATGCTTGGTGCCGCCGTCCGACCTGTCGTCGATCTTTGGAGAATGAGCGGTTGGTGACAGCCATGCGTTTTATCCATAAGACGATTGATCGGAGTTATGGTTCTCCTCGTATGCACGCCGAGCTGTTATCTCAAGGTGATATTTGTGGCCTTAATCGAGTAGCTCGACTCATGCGCCAGGATGGTCTAATAGCAAGAACGACAGTACGTTTTCGTAGTTTGACCAAAGCCGGCAAGCGAGAACCAGCGGCTCCGAATATTCTCAATCGTGAGTTTGATATAACCGAGCCGAATCGTGTCTGGGCTTCCGATATTACCTATATACCGACAGGTGAAGGTCATCTTTACCTGGCCGTCGTCATAGATTTACATAGCCGACAGGTCGTTGGCTGGGCCATGACCTCTCGACTGAATTCAGCACTGGTCACGACTGCCTTGGACCAGGCCTTGGGACGTCGCTCGGTACAACCGGGTTTAATGCATCATAGTGATCGTGATGGTCTTTATCAGAGTGCTGCCTATAAACATCTCCTGGCTGAATACGAAATGGTGAGTAGTATGAGTCGCAAGGGTAATTGTTATGACAACGCCTGTGTCGAATCATTCTTTGGTAGCCTGAAAAACGAGATGGTGGCTTTTGAACGTTTTGCAAGTCGTGAGGAAGCCAAGCAGAAGATATTTGCTTGGATAGAAGTATTCTACAACCGAATTCGTCGTCATTCTACTCTGGGATACATGAGTCCAGTTGATTTTGAAGAAAAGAACAGTTATGCTTAATAAACTGTCCACCAAAACGGGGGAAGATCAGTTCCGACCTACGAAGCTGTCAGATCGTGTCAGTCGATGTTGTTTGCATCCGGCAAATGTGAACATCTGCTGTTCACCTGGTTTTTGTAGGGCAGGATCCCTGCGATCCTGCCGAAACGTCATCCTGAGCGTTCCCCCCAACGTCAGCCTGAGCGGAGTCGAAGGGTGGCGTGCCCTGTGGGCGGATACTGCATGCCCTAACTTCACAAGCGAAGTGCCACAACCTACGAAGGAATAATCAGCCCCGCATACTCCTGAGCCGGGCTTGCGTTGTGCCCCGATCGTGTGTAATATGTTGCCATGTCCAGGCTGCTCTTTTATCGTCAGTTTGCGTGTAACCCGCATTACAATATGGCCGTCGATGAGTGGTTGTTTGATCGAGCCCGCAGTGCTCCGGGGTCGTTGTTCATTCGCTTGTACAGTTGGGCCAGGGGAGCGATCACCTTCGGGGTCAATCAGGACATGGAGCGTGCCTTCGATTCTTCCCAACTAAACGGCACGCCGGTGATACGTCGCATAACCGGCGGGCGTGCTCTCTATCACGACTGCTCTGAGTTAACCTACAGCATTGCCGTCAATCTCTCCGGGTGGCGCGGTCGCGAATGGGCGACGGATAGGTCGAGTTTCTACCGCACCGTGGCTGAGGCTCTGGCGGAATTCGTAACCGTCATGGGCAAAGACGCGGGCTATTGTCGCCGTTCGACTGAGAGTAATTCGCATTCTGATTTTTTCCACAAGGCGGCCTGCTTTGCGTCGGTTTCGCGTTATGAGGTGTTGGCCGAAAGCGGGAAGATTGTGGCTTCGGCGGCGCGCCAAATGGGGGATACCATCGTGCAGCACGGATCGATCAAGCTTGACGGCGTGGCTTACCATCCGGCGCTCTACTACCCGGTGGTTGACGGTCTCTCGCATTCGGTTGGTTTGCAGCCGCTTAGTGGCCCGCGTTGGGAACTGGCGAGTGATATCTTCCCCAATGTGCTTAGTCGTCATCTTGGTATTGATCTGCGGCGGGGTGAGTTCGACCTTCGGGAGTCGGCCGAGTTGGATAGCCGAGCCAAGTTGGTCTGTGGAACAGCTCTAAGGCAGAGGATTTTATTAAACAGTTGACCACTCTCGAGAGTCTATGGGTGTGGCGCAAGACGTTGCGGCAAGCAACGGTTGACGGGAAAAACCGCTTGACTTTGCCGGCGTCGATGAGCTATTATAGTTGCTTGAAAGCGGATCCCGGTATGGACAAGATGCCCCGGGAATCCTTAGAGTTTGGAGAATTCAGGCGGACCAGTAGGTAACGAATCAGGACTGAATCGTTCGGTTCTTTCACCGCACAGGGTCGGCTTGGAATCTGATATTATTGGTTGGGAAACAAGTAGAGTTGTCTCTGCATATATCGTAGGAGGAATGGTAATGCCTTTCGGGCCCAGGAAGTTTTTGATTTCGTTCGTGGTCCTGGTGCTGGCAATAGCGATCGGGCCAGTGAACCTTTACGCAGCGGCTGTGGGACAGATTAAAGGGACTATCACCGATAAAGAAACCGGCGAGTCGGTTCTCGGTGCATCGATCATGATTGTCGGCCTTGAGGGGGTCGGTGCAATGACCGACTTCGAGGGCAAGTACATCATCCGTCGCATGGAGCCGGGCAAGTACACCGTGCGCATCACGCACCTCGAGTACAACACGGTCGAAGTCACCGATGTCGAAGTCACGTCTGATCTGACTGTTGAGGTTAACCAGACGTTGGAGAAGAAAGTCACCGACATTGGCAAGACCATTGTTGTCAGGGATGTGAGAGACCCCATTCAGAAGTTTGTGACCGATAATCGCGTGACGATCTCCAAAGAGCAGATTATGTCACAGCCCGTCACGTCGGTGGACGAGTTGCTGACGCAGGTCGCCGGTGTGGTTACCAACGCCTCCGGTGAGATCTTCATCCGAGGCGGTCGCGCCGGTGAGGTTGCGTACATCGTTGATGGTGTGCCGATCGGCGATCCGCTCGGTGGTCTGGGAGAGGTGGGCGCCAATCTTTCGTTGGTTTCCGGTTCGATTCAGGAGTTCACGGTGATTAAGGACGGGTTTGATCCGGAGTATGGCAACGCCCTTTCCGGCATTGTCAAGATCACTACGCAAACCGGATCGAAGGACAACACCCGGATTAACATGCAGTTCATCACCGATGATTTCGGCAACAAGTCCCTTAATAAGTATTCACGTAACAACGATTACGTGCGATTTTCCGTAAGCGGTCCGGACCCGATTTTCAAGAACAAGATTCTTCCGGCTTTGGGGTTGAGCTATATGGAGGATAAGGAGTTAACGTACTACTTCTACGGTCAGGTGGACAAGGATGACGGCATCTATCAATACGAATCGTACGACACGCCGATAACTCGCCGGAACTACGGATCGTTCAACCTTCTTGGGTTTGACATTCCTGAGCGCAAGAACAACAAGTACTATTATGTGGGCAACCTCAGGTTCCGTCCCTTGCAGAATTTGAGGTTTATCCTTTCGTACAGGAACTCTCAGACGCGCTGGACTCATTTCAATTGGAGCTATCGTTACTCACCTAACACTGCACCGGTGCAGTCGGAGCGCTGGGAAACGTTGTCGCTGGAGGTTTCGCAGTCTGTCTCCCGTAACATAAGCTACGAGGCGGTTATGTCTTATTCGAGGAACAGCCTGACTCGTAAGCCGGGAGATCCCAACAATCCGGGGCATGGACTGGAGCCCGATAAATTTCGTCTGAACTCGGAGTGGGAGGATTTCGATGATCGTAACCACAACGGTGTTTATGACGCCCCGGAGCCGATCATCAACCTGTTCCCGGACACGGCGACCTACGGATACGATTTCACCGGTCCCGCCTATACTTTCGGTGAAGAGTACCTTTGGGAACTCAATCAGCAGGGCGGTTTCGCCTTTCCGTCCGATTTCCGTTTTAATGACAACGGTATTATCGACAACCTTGAGGGTGAGCCGTTTATCGACCTGAATGGGAACGGTGTCTGGGACGAGGGAGATTTCCTCAGGGATAAGAACGGTAATGGGGTGCTCGACGGTGATCGTATCGGCCACATCAACAACCGTGATCCAGAGCCGTACATCGACGGTGATTCGATCGTAGGTGAGGACTTTACCGATATTAACGGCAACAACATCTATGATCCCGGCATCGACCTGTTTGTCATGTCGGTCGGTGATGATAACCAGGATCTCAACGACAACGGCAGGCACGACGGTCCGCTGGATCCCTGGGAGCCGGGTATTCCGTACATCGACCGGAACGGCGACGGCATCTTCAATCCTTCTAATGCCCGTTACGATCAAGGCGAGCCGTTTACCGATATGAACGGCAACGGTCGCTATGATTATGGTGGTTCTTCGAATTTCCTAAACCCGGGCAGTTACGACGAGACAGCAATGTGGCACTATCATAACACGAACACCTATCGGCTTGAGGCCAAGGTGTTCTGGCAGTTGGGCTCTCACGAGCTCAAGGGTGGTGTTGCGATGCAGGCCAACGAGTACGACTACGAAGAAATCGAAAAGCCGTACTATCCTTACAGCGGACGCGACGACGGAGGGCCGTACCCGGGGCGCGGATCTTTCCGAGACATGTTCCATTATGAGCCGTACCAGGGTACGGTGTACTTCCGCGATAAGCTGGAGTACGGATCGATGATCGCGTCGCTGGGTTTCCGGTGGGATTTCTTCCTGCAGGATCGCTATGGTCTGGTGGATGTGGCCAAGCAGGATGATCTGGGCTCCGGCACGATCTTGGGTGACCGTCAGAAGTTCTCACCGCGTATTGGTTTCTCCTATCCGATCTCCGACAAGGCCAAAATCCACTTCAACTACGGTCACTTCTTCCAGCTTCCTTTACTCGAGCGGATGTACCGTCGGAATACTTCCTCGGTGGCTCAGAACGTTGTTATCGGTAACTATAACCTCGATTATCAAAAGACTATTCAGTATTCGTTCGGTGTCAAGTACGCGATGTCTGAGAACTATTCGCTGGATGCCTCGGGCTATTTCAAGGACGAATTTGATAAGATTAACTCTGCGCAGGTTCAGGTTGGTGGTTTGACGCGTCAGCAGTATCAGAACAGTGACTATGGCCGCAGCCGTGGCTTTGAATTCACTCTCGAAAAGCGAGGCGGCGGTTATGTCAATGGTCAGTTGAGTTACACCTATGCTTTTGCTTTCGGCAAGGCGTCGCAGACTAACCAGAACTACATGAGCGATTTTGAACTCTCACGTGAGCCCCTCTCCGAGTCGGCACTCGATAACGATGTTCGGCACCGCATAAATGGCAATATTCAGGTGTTTGTGCCCAGTACGGTCAAACCCCGCCTTTTCGGTCTGCCTATCCCCAACGGCTGGTCGCTGGCTCTCAATTGTATTATCGAGAGTGGGCGTCCTTTTACTCCGGATCGGTCGTACCCGAACCTGTCGTTGACAACCGGTGAGGACATCCAAACCAACTCGATGCGCATGCCGGGTGTTTTCAATATCGATTTCCGTTTCACCAAGGACTTCGAGTTCATCGGGATTGATTACAGTGTGATCATGTGGGTAGAGAATATCTTTGACAGCCGCAATGTCAATACGGTTTACAACAACACTGGTCGACCTGATACCCGGCAGAATCAGAGTCAGATCATCAAGGGAGGCACGCCCTACGACTTGAACCCGTACAACTGGGATTACGGTCGGCAGGTGCGCCTGGGACTTGAGGTGAACCTGTAAGCAGCACGATATGAAGAATAGATATGAATGACACAATAGATGAGGATGAGATGCTTCTGAAACATAATAGATCGCTGCCACTGAGACCGCCAAGGTATTCAAGAACAGCGCTTCTCGGACTGGTATTGTTTTGTATCGGCGTCGCATGGATGCCTCACAACGCCATGGCTCAGGCCAAAGTAGGCACTACCGGCGCCCAGTTCCTGGAGCTTGGCGTCTCGGCGCGGGCGATGGGTATGGCGGAGGCCTTTACAGCGGTCACGGACGACATCATGGCGGTATACTACAACCCGGCCGGTCTTACCTCGCTCTATGGCCGTGAGGTGGCATTCACATACATCGATATGCCGGCCGATGTCGGCTACGGTTTCGGCGCCATTGGTCTGCCGCTGGAATCAATCGGCGGTGTTCTGGGGATAAGCGCCTACGGCTTGTCCTCCGGTGAGATGATCGAACGCACCTGGAGCAAGGGCCAACAAGAAGGCACCGGGCGGACTTTCGGATGGAACGACTTCGCTATGGGTGTCAGCTATGGCCGGTATCTGACCGACCGGTTTTCGGTGGGTTTCACGGTCAAGTTTGTCGGTCAATTCGTTCACGATTACAGCGCCAGCGGCTGGTGTGCTGATGTCGGCACTATGTACGACACCGGCCATCGCGGCTTCAGGATCGCTATGATGATTAGTAATTTCGGGCCGGATATGACCATGATCAGCCAGTCCTATCCGTTACCGATCAACTTCAGATTCGGTGGTTGCATCAACCTGGTTGAACAGGCGGATCACCTGGTGACCTTCGCGGCCGAGGGCTCCCACCCCTCAGACAACCTCGAGAAATACAACACCGGTTTGGAATATACCTTTCGGGACCGTTTCTCACTGCGCGGGGGGCACCGCTTCAACTATGACGAAGACGGTTTCACGGCCGGCGGCGGTCTTGCCTTGCCGTTCGGAGAAGAGAGTGAGATTAGTGTCGATTATGCCTTTCAGGATTTCGGAATCCTGACACAGGTTCACCGTTTCAGTATGGCCTTTGCGTTTTAGACAGAGAGTACGAGATAATTATGAGGAATCAAATCAACAAAGTAAGAATAGCGGTAGTGCTGCTGGCGTTGGCCGCAGTGCTCATAGTGTCGGTAGTACTCACTGTCGGGTGTACAAAACGATTGGATGGTGAAATAACCGCAAACGAGAAACCAATTGTTTACTTCGTCAATATCCCGCCCGAAGGACACAAGTTTTCACGTAACCCGGAGATTAACTGGGTCGGCACCGACCGTGACGGACTGATCGCATACTTCCGTTACCATGTGGCAACGGCGAGTGATTTGGGTGGACTCGACCCGATGGATTACATCTCAACGGTTCCAAACAGTGACTGGATCAGGCTCGATGTCGACCCCAAGGGGCCGGACCCGATGACGTCGAATATCGTCTCGATGTCGGCTGATCTCACCGATCCGGTACTGACGTACGTGGTTCAATACGTCTTCCTGCAAGCGTATGATGAGGAAGGGCTCGGTTCCGATATCATTTACCGGCTGTTCTCTCGCAACGACAATCCCCCGGGCTCATTTATCTACGGCTTCTGGCCTACTGATACACCGTTTGTGAATTCGGTAAATCCGGGTGGGATTATCACTGGTGTCAAGTTGCGCTGGCGGGGCGATGACCCGGACTACCCTAGTGATCCGCCACCGTTTGAATTTGACTGGCGACTCTACGGTCCGTACTTCACTGAGGAAATGCAGGCCCTCCGAGATTCCTTTGTGGTGTTTGTTTATGTCGCTAACGACGGGAATGTTTATCGACTCGGCGACATGGTGATCCGGTGCGATACTTTCTTTGTTGAAGGCGGTTTCGAAGAGGAATGTGATACTATAATCGTGACGGACCCCATGCCCTCATCGGCTATGGCTTTTGGCGACACGGCACGGTACCTGCGAGTGAATGATTGGGACTTTGACGGGTCAAAGTTTGACAAGGTTCAGCAGCGAAGCGATGGTTGGGTCAGTGCAACGGCGGATACCCTGTGGAACGTATTTGAGGGCTTCCACTCCGATACAACGGTTCAGATGTCGTTCTTGTTCTGGCTGAGATCACGTGACGATGCTCTGGTCCCCGACTTGGTGCCGCACTTTGTGGAATTCGACGTCATCAATCCCCGCTACGAGCGCGATGTTGTCATCCTTGACTTCAGCAAGCTTTTGGGCTTAAACGCACCCGTTGCCCGTGACACCCTCAAGGCCTACTGGAAGACAACCATCGATGCCTGGGCGGCCAACACCGGCCGAACAATCGTCTTTGATACCAACACCATCACCGAGGGTGATCTGGCAAACAAAGGAGTCAGCGCCGACTATATCTATATGGGTTTTCTGAACAAAGGGGCGCCGATCGCTGAACTCTTGAAACACAAAGTGATGATCCTCTTTGACGATGTGATGGGTATCCCACTGCAAGATCAGTGGATTACAATCTACAAATCCATAGATGCCGGTCTCAACGTTTGGGTGACCGGACGCACTTTCGTTATTGATGGAAACACGGGACAGGGACCGACGGGCGTCGCACCACCGTTCAATTACAGACGCTACTTCGGTGTCGACTCCATAGGTCACTCCGGATGGGCCAGTTACATGCCGATTATCGGTACGAAGCCGCCCCGCGGCCTTTATCAGGATTTCATCGGAACGTTTTCCACTAAACCGGGTGAGTGGCCTGACTTGGCAGTCGATGAGGAGTACTTGCACACTCGTTACACGTGGGATACGCGGGGCATAGCCCCCTACTATTGGAACGAGGATTGCCCGAGTCTGCCGGAAGTTGATTGGTGTGTCCGGTCGTTCGGTACCGAAATCCTCTATAAGTACAAGTCCTGCTACGGGGCGTCGCATCCTATGGGCGCACCACTTCGGTTCCACGGTCGCCCGGTAGCGCATCGGTTGGCCACCAGTCGGTTCAAGACGGTGCATTTCAAGTTTACGCCGCTATCGATCGACTCAGCCACGATGCAGGTGGTGGTCGATTCGGTACTAAACTGGTTGTACGATCCGACGCTTGGCGGCGGCAACGGTCAGGTTTCTGAAAACCGCTATCCGGATGCTGCGGTGAAGATATCGCTTTCTGAGGCGCGCCGCAACTACGATGCGCGGTGCGAGGAATACGAGAAAAGGCGACAGGAAGCGATAATCATCGATTGAGATGACAAGCATCGCTGGCTGACGTCATTAGTTTGACATTTGCTACGGGACCGAGTTACTCGGTCCCGTTTTTACTGGTTGTGTCGAGGGGTAGGCTGTCTAATTAACTCATTAGTGGGGAAACGTTGGGCGGCTATGGTCATCACCGAATCCGCCGACTCCATCTGTCCGGTGTATCGGTAACCACCGGCCAGGTTTGCGTAGGCCTCAACCAGATTCGAGTCAGCCGCAATCGCCTGCCGGTTGTGGCTGATGGCCAGATGATACTTTCCGGACAGACCGGCCAACAGGCCGAGGTGATAATGGGTGCGGGCTGTCTCGTGGCGTCGCCTCAGAAAGTGGTTGGGGAAGTTTCGGTCAAAGGCGCCGTCGTCAGTCTCGATCGGCGGAGGTCGTGAATGTAAGGCTCGTTGCAGGAGTGATTCGGCTTGAGCCGTGTCGCCGCGTCGAAGCAAGAGCAGGGCGGCGTCGTTCAGCAAGTAGAGATCATTGTCGGTGCGCTCTGCGGCTTGTTCCACCCGGGCGACAAAGCTGCCGGTCACTATGCTGTCAATTCCGGCCAGGGCGCGCAGGTAAACCATGTTGGCGGTGACATCCCAGTCGGCCAGGGCCAGGGCCTTTTCGGCCTGGACGGCAGCTTCAGGGTAGCGACCGTTGACCAGGTGCAGCGAGGCCAGGTTACTGTGTGTCTTGGGTCGATTGGAGTGCAGTTGGCGTTCTTGCTCGAAATAGAAAAGCGCTGAGTCGGCTATCCCAAGCCGCAAGTAACAAGCGCCGATGTTCAGGTTGGTCTCTGCCTGTGAGGCATCAAACATCCGAGCAGTCTGAAAGTAGCTAAGCGCCTTCTGGAGGTCCCCTTCTGCATAATAATGGATTCCTTTGGAGACGAAGTCCTGCGACGGCGAACCGGGTGGAAGTTTCACCATCGGGTAGCATGAGAACGCCCAGACCGCGACAACGCCCAGCATCATGCCGGTGCCTCGCTTAATGCTGGTGGCGAACAGATCCAGGACTGCCATCGCTCCCACGGCGGCCAGCACCGTCATGAAGGGCAGTACCGGTACGCGAAAGCGGCTGCTGAAAAAGAACAGGGCCATCGTCATCAGGTAGGTGAGTATCAACCCTATCAGCAGCCGCACACGACTGCCTCCGTGACGCCATCCGACCAGAGCGCCTATGGCTGCGAAGGCCAGTATGATCGAAAATGAGACAGGGTTGAGTCGCAGCAACGGCATGTTGGCGGAGAATAGTCCAAGGTCACGATTGTTGGACACTTCACGGTCGCCGATACTGAGATACAGTTTCTTGAGATACAGTTTCACAAATGTACCGGGGTTCCGCACTATCCATTGGAATGCCTGCGATGTCCAATAATCCGAAACTTCACCCGGCTTGAGACGTCGCGCCGATGACTCCTCGGCTGCTCGCACCACCTGTTTGAGACGCCAGTTGTGACCCATCGGTTCCGGCATACGGGCTGAGACACCGTCGGCGATTTCATTGTTGCCGATATAGAAATTGATCCCTCCCTGCGATGCGATCAAGACCGGGTCATCCGCCACGTAGAGGTTGCGCACGAAGACAGGACCAATCACCAAAGCCAAACCGACGACGAACATCACCAGCCGCTTCAGGCGGACGACGGCATCACCGGACAAGAGCAGCAACCATGTAAATACCAGTCCAGCCCATACCAGGGCGGTCGGACGCGTGATAGCGGCGACGCCGGTGACCAGTCCGGCCAAAAGGAGAGTGCCCAGTCTGCGATTGTCCCGCCAGCGCCAAACGGTTAATAGTGATATTTGCAAAAGCAACGTGAACAGCACGTCCAAAAGCAACTCGGCTTCAAAATACAGGAAAACTGGGTTGATGCTCTGAACAGCCGCGGCCACAAGGCCGACTTGGTGCGAGAAGGCTTGTCGGCCAATGCGGTAAGTACAGTATATCGAAGCCAGCCCCACCACCATGCCGAATAGTCGGGCCGCCCACAACGAGGCGCCGAAGAGAGTGTAAACCAAACCCAGAATGTAGATGTAGAAAGGCGCTCGGAAATAGGTGGTATCGCCAAGAATGTTCCCGCGGGCCAGGTTTTCCGCCCAATGATGGTGGTAGTAGTTGTCGACGGTCAGTTGGTCCCACTGCGGCAGATCGGAGTAGTTTAGCAGATAGAGAACCCGGATCACCAGGGCGAATACCAACAGGGCGGGCAAGAACCAGCGGCCTGCCGCCGACATGTCGGACCGTGAACTCATTTGCTCAATATATACATTTGATTTGTGGGGGGCGTGTAAAACTTTGCGGTCACTTTCGGTCAAAACGGCAATCCTGATCACACTATGCAAAAGCCGACCCCAGGGAATCCCCCTCCGCTCCGAATGCGGCTGCGTAGAAGCCCTCATAATCCCTTGTGATTCAGTCTGTTGACGCCTGGTGGCGAGGGGCGGTTGCATTCGGTTGCGCGGGTCTGATCCGCCTGTATGCTCAATAGGTGCGGCACAACCTTTGCTCAAAGGGGGTAGGATCAGGTCAAGGAGACAGGATGAACATGAGACACTCATTAATAGCAATAGTCACCGCCGCCCTTTTGAGCACCATCTTCGGTAGTCTGGCTAACGCCGAGGTGTTGGCCCCGAGTTTACAGAGCAAGCTCAATCCGGTCGTACAGACAGCCTCCGACAGTCCGATTTCGGTCGTGGTATTTATCGATGCTGAACCGCCGGTCTCGCTCGGCCTGCTCAAGGCGGCTCCGTCGCTGAGGCGCGATCAGAGAATCAAACTGTTGTTAGGCGAGTTGCTTCATCGGTCGCTGAAATCGTCCGACCGGGTAGCTCAGTATCTGAATGAGAATTCATCTACGCCGGTAACCCGTCATTGGATAGTACCGGCCTTCACGGCCACCTTAACAGCCCAGGCAATTCAAGAACTCGCAGACCTTCCCGGAGTGAAGTTGGTAGTAGAGAATCTTGCTCTGGAGTATGTCATTCCCGTGAAAGAAACTCCGGCGCCGTCCCTGGTGGCTTCTGTGTCCGGCGAACTGGCTCTGTTGAAGGTCCCCTACTTGTGGCAACGGGGATTGAAAGGTTCCGGGCGGTTGGTTTGTTCGTTCGATACCGGTGTCGAGAGCGATCACCCGGCCCTGACAACCAAATGGCGCGGTAACCATGCGCCGTTGTCATCGGCATGGTTTTCCAAGGTGGCCCCCGACGAGTTGCCATACGATGCCGCCGGGCACGGCACCCACACGATGGGGCTGATGGTCGGTGCTGTCGAGGCCGACAGTTTTGGGGTCGCTCCCGAGGCGGAGTGGATCACGGCTGGTGTTATCGACCAGGGCAGGCCGCTTCAAACCACCCTGTCCGATATTATTGAGGCCTTTCAGTGGGCGCTCAATCCCGACGACGATACCACCACCACCGATGACGTGCCCGATGTAATCCTGAATAGCTGGGGGTTGCCTAAGGGACTCTTCAACCCCTGCGACGAAACCTTCACCGCCGTAATCGATGTCGTTGAGGCGGCCGGGATCGTTACGATCTTCGCCGCCGGCAATGAAGGACCGGACCCGATGTCGCTGCGCAGCCCGGCTGACCAGGCGACCACGCCCATAAACACACTGGCGGTCGGAGCCGTTGATATCAACAAACAGGTTGCTTACTTCTCCAGTCGCGGGCCGTCATCGTGCGATCAAAGTGACATCAAACCGGAAGTCATGGCTCCCGGAGTCAGCGTCCGGTCGTCACAGAGAGACGGCGGATACTCGTTCATGAGCGGCACCTCGATGGCTGCTCCGTACGTCGCCGGGCTGGTAGCTCTGATGCGTCAGTATAACCCGGACGCGACGGTCGAACAAATCAAGTACGCTCTGCTGCAAGCCACCGAGGATCTTGGTCCGGTCGGTGAGGACAACACGTACGGCCACGGACTGGTCGATGCCTCCCGGTTGCTGAGTTATCTGCCGCTACCGGCGGCCACCGATTTCCAAATAGCCGGTACTCAGATTACCGACGATGGTGTGGCCTGGCCGGGGGAGACCTTTGGCCTCCAGGTGATATTGAATAATCCGGCCGGCAACGTGGTCGATGTAGTCGCTGACCTTGAGAGCGATGATGTCGGTGTCACCATCAACACCGCCGAGGCAGCCTTCTTTTTCGGCAACGGCGGCGCCACGGCTATCAACGCCATCCCCTACGAAATCAGTTTCGATCCTGCTTTGCTCCACGGACAAAATATCAGCTTCCGCCTCCGCCTCCGCCTTCCGGAGGGCGGGGTTTTCGACAGCTTAGCTCTGGTGGTCACAGTCGGTGTTGCGCCCCTCGGTCTCATTGCTGAGCACAGTAGCTCGCGGATAAGTTTCTCAGTCTCCGATTTCGCTCAGTTCGGTTTCGGGACAGGTTCCATCTATGCAGCCGGTGGACAGGGGTTTCGGATTGATGACTCCGACAACCTGCTCTATGAGGCCGGCATAATAGTGGGTCGAAACAGCCTGCAACTGTCCAGCTCGATCCGGGATGCCCAGGGGTATTTCCGTTCCTCAGACTACGAGCCGACCCTGAGCCTCAGTACGCCTATCATCGACGGTGACGGTAGTATGCGTCGAGTGGCAGGATATGTCGACAGCCGCTCGGAGATACCTATCCCCATCGAACTGACGCAGGAGACAATCAGCTACGCTGACGACGACGGCATCCTGATCGTCAAATTCCAGATGCGCAATATCACTCCGGCGTGGTTGACCGGCCTGCATTTCGGCTTCCTGGTGGACTTCGACTTCAACCCTGCCGGTGACGGCGTTATCTATGATGAAGCGGCGTCGATGCTCTACCAGACCGGCGGCGAGGGACCTTTGGTCGGGCTGGTGTCGCTGAAGAACCTGAATTCATTTACGGCTATCGACAACGGTGCGGCCAAGAAAGGATTCTCCCGCGAGGAAAAATACGAACTGATCGCCAACACCGGAATCCATGTCGATCCCGCCCTGACCGGGGATCTGATGATGCTTATCAGTTCCGGATCATTCGCGATAGAGGCTTGGGACTCCAGTGAAGTGGCTTTCGCTATCGTCGTTGGTGATGATGAGATCGAGTTGTACGAAAACGCTCAGCGCGCCCGTGAGCGCTTTGATTTGGCAACGTCGGTCGATGACGACCACCTTGCCACCTTGCCGGGGACGGCCCAACTACACCAGAATTACCCCAACCCATTCAATCCGACCACCACGATTTCATTCAGCCTTTCCAGAACTACGGACGTCTCTTTGACGGTGTATAACGCTCTCGGTCAGAAGGTCAAACAGCTCGCCGGCGCTCGACTGCCGGCCGGCACTCACGCCTGTGAATGGGACGGCAGCAGCGATCGCGGCGGCAGTGTGGCCAGCGGCGTTTACTTCTATCGGCTGCAAACCGGCGAAACATCGCACTCGAGGAAAATGCTGCTTTTGAAATAGATCGCTTCACGTTATAATTGAAGAACCCGATGGTTGCTTGAACCGTTTAGAGTGTGGACGACATAATAAGGTTAAACATGATGAAGGTTATTAGATTCAGAACAACACTCCTCGTTCTACTGATTGTAGCGATGCTCTCGGCGCTCAATGTGTTGGCCGTGGCGCCCCATCCCGACCTGGTTGAGAAATGGAAAACCGACGGCGTGCTCGACCAGAAGCTGGCGCCCCTTCGTGCTTTCAAAGCGGCCGGCGGCAACAGTCCCGAGCTACACACTCCCATCAGCAAGGATCGATTCGGCAACGCGCTGTCGTTGGGTACTGATAAGATCGATACGGCCTATACCATCGTCATCCTGGTTGAGTTCACCGACTGGCCGATGTCCGGCGGTGCAGTCGACACGGATAGTAGTCAGTTCGACTCGGTTCTGTTCTCGGAGGGCTATCACAACCCCACCGGCTCCATGACCGATTTCTACCTGGAAAATTCCTACGGTAATTTCATTGTCACTGGTGACATTTTTGGTCCGTTCACGATGCCAGAGAGCTACCAATATTATGAGAACGATAACTACGGCTTGACACTGGGAGGGCTGTTGGCGACGCACGCTGTTT
>JAUXBJ010000233.1 GCA_030619425.1 bacterium | reverse complement strand
CGAGCTCGTTCCAAACTACTGGCCGAGGGACTGTATTACAAGGCCACGGATCTGAGCCGCCTCGACCAGGATTTCCTGGTGGAGCGACATCTGATCTCACCCGGTTTTCTCAATGGTGAAAACTCCAGGGCGCTATATATCGATCCCCGAGAGCGTCTGTCCATAATGATCAACGAGGAGGACCATCTCCGTATTCAAGCTTTGGCGCCGGGTCTTGACCCGGAGGGTGCGTACATGCTGGCCACCCGGTATGACGCCGAAATTTCAGCGCATCTTGAGTACGCCTACGATCCCGACTTCGGATTTCTGACCGCCTGTCCGACCAACGCCGGCACCGGGATGCGTGCCTCGGTGCTGATTCATCTGCCGGGCCTGGTGCTGACACGCGAGATCGACAAAGTGATCTCACGCATCACCCACAGCGGCCTGGTCGTGCGTGGGTTCTACGGCGAGGGCAGCGACGTTCTGGGTAATCTCTTTCAGTTGTCCAATCAGACAACGCTGGGCGTTACCGAGGAAGAAACTTTGCGTCAGATTACCCGTGTCGCCGAAGAGATTATCGAGAGCGAAGCCGCCGCCCGTCAGCGGTTGATCGACGAAGCGGCCGACATGATCGAAGACAAAATATGGCGCGCCTACGGAATCCTCAAGCACGCCCGCGTTCTTACCTCCGAGGAAGTCATGAACCTCCTGTCGGCGGTGCGACTGGGTCATGCCATGGAAATAATCGATTTTCTTGACGTCGCCCTCATTAACGATATTCTGCTTTTGTCTCAACCGTCGCATCTACAAAAATACTATGGACACGAGATGGATTCGAATCGTCGTGACTTTGTGAGGGCGCAGATGGTGCGCGAAAAACTGCGCCAGGTGGAAAACTGATTGGTTTTGCTGCGTTGTTGCCGTTAAAGTAAGAAGAAGTTTCTTGTTTAGCATATAGAGGAAGGATTACAGGATATGAATGAGATGTTCACCGAACGGGCTCGTAAGGCGATAGAATTCGCCCGCGACGAAGCGGCCCGCCTGCGGCATGACTACATAGGGACCGAGCATCTCTTGCTGGGACTGATTCGTTTGGGCGAAGGAACAGCGGTCGAAGTCATCGCCAACCTCGGACTGGACCTGGCAGACCTGAAAGCCTCTATTGAGGAAGTGGTCCAACCGGCCGGGGGCACGATGACCATGGGACAGCTCCCGTTGACCGCGCGGGCAAAGAAAACGCTGGAAGTCTCCGGTCAGGAAGCGCGCGCCTTGAAGTCCAAGGATATCGACACCGAGCACATTCTGCTGGCCCTGCTCAAGGATGAGGAAGGCGTGGCCGCACAAGTGTTGTCCACTTATGAGATCGATTACAAGGAAGCCTACGAAGAACTGAAGAACGTCCAGGACGGCAAGCCGTCATCGTTTAAGAAAAAGCGCAAAAAATCAAAGACCCCGGCGCTCGATCATTTCGGACGGGACCTTACCGAACTGGCCCGACGCGGCAAACTGGATCCGATCATCGGCCGTACCGAAGAAATCGAAAGAGTCGCTCAGGTGCTCTCACGCCGCAAGAAGAACAACCCGGTTTTGATCGGCGAACCCGGTGTCGGCAAGACGGCTATCGTTGAGGGACTGGCCCAGCGCATTGTGGAGAACCGTGTTCCCCAGACGCTGGAGAACAAACGGGTGGTCACTCTGGACATGGCCTCGCTGGTGGCGGGTACCAAGTACCGCGGTCAGTTTGAGGAACGTCTCAAAGCGGTCATGACCGAAATCATCAACGCCGCCGATGTGATGATCTTTATCGATGAGTTGCACACTATCGTGGGCGCCGGCGGTGCGGAAGGCTCGCTGGATGCGTCGAATATCTTCAAACCTTCGTTGTCACGCGGTGAACTGCGTTGCATCGGCGCCACCACTCTGAACGAGTACCGCAAGTATATCGAAAAGGATGGCGCTCTCGAACGACGCTTTCAAACAGTAATGGTCGAGCCGCCGTCTGAGGAAGACACGATCAAGATTCTGGCCGGCCTTCGCGAGAAGTACGAAGAACATCACCAGTTGAAGATTTCCGACGAGGCGATTGATGCGGCCGTCAAACTGTCCAATCGTTATGTCTCCGGGAAGTTTCAGCCGGATAAGGCGATCGATCTGATCGACGAAGCCGGGTCTCGCGCTCATCTGGCCAGTTACACGCGACCGACTGAGTTTGCCGAAATCGAGAATGAAGTGGTTGCTCTGCAACAGAAGAAGGAACAGTCGGTCAAGAACCAGGCCTTTGAAACCGCCGCCCAGTTGCGCGACGAAATCAAGGCCAAAAAGGATAAACTGGCTCAGTTGCAAAAGGATTGGGAAGAAGCGCGCGAGGAGCAGAAGATAACTCTTTCGGCCGACGAAGTGGCGACGGTGTTGGCCAAAATGACCGGCATCCCACTTTTCCGTCTGGAGGAAAGCGAATCGAAACGGTTGCTCCGGATGGAAGAGGAACTGGGAAAGACGATTATCGGGCAGGAGGAGGCTATCGCGACCATCGCCAAAGCTATACGTCGGGCGCGAGCCGGACTGGCTGACCCTCGTCGACCCATCGGCGCCTTTATGTTCCTTGGCCCCACCGGAGTCGGCAAGACCGAGTTGGCGCGGCAGTTGTCTCAGTTCCTGTTTGACGACGTCGATTCGCTGATTCGAATCGACATGTCGGAATACATGGAGAAGTTCGCCGTGTCCCGTCTGATCGGCGCTCCCCCCGGCTACGTCGGTTATGAGGAAGGCGGCCAGTTGACCGAGAAGGTTCGTCGCAAACCATATTCTGTGGTGCTTCTGGATGAGATTGAGAAGGCCCATCCGGATGTCTTCAATATTCTCTTGCAGTTGTTTGACGATGGATCGCTGACTGACTCGTTCGGGCGCAAGGTCGACTTCAAAAACACCATCGTCATTATGACCTCGAATGTCGGCACACGACAGCTTCGTGACGACAAGACCGTAGGCTTTGATGCTCAGCAGGTTGACCTCTCGCACGACAATATGGGAAAGAAGATCAAGGAAGAACTCAAAAAGATGTTCAATCCGGACTTGCTCAACCGAATCGACGAGACGCTGATCTTCCACGCCCTGGATCGTGAGCACATAAAGACAATCATCCACATCCTGGTGGCCGATATCGCCAAACGGATGGCCGAGAAAGGTATCAGTTTCCAGTTGACTCCGGAGGCCTGTGATTTCCTGGCCGACAAGGGTTTCGAGCCGGCCTTCGGCGCTCGACCGCTGAAGCGTGCCCTCCAGAAATATCTGGAGGACCCGATGGCCGAAGAAATCCTGCGCGGCCAGTACGCCGGCGACTGCGAGTTGATTATCGGCGCCACTGAGAATGAACTCACTTTTGTTTTTGACAAGAGCGCAACCAAGGACAAGGATCAGCCGACGGAGATCAGCAACCACCAGAGTTGAACGAGAGTGATTCGATAGCTTATTCTGCAGACGGTCGGGCCATCAGCCCGGCCGTTTTTGTTTGGGGCCAATAGTCGCTGGACGAACGACAGCAGCACCGCTCGTCGTGTGAATCCATGCGACGACCGTCAGAATTCCAGCAGCTTGCCATTGTTGTAGAAGTCGACCCTTTGCTTGTAGCCACGCGCCGTCCACAGTATCCACTTGCCGTGTTTCTTGCCGTCGACTTGTCTTCCCACGTAGAACTCCCGGTGTCCATTCCCCTTTTCGACCCAAATATCGTTGCCTGCGTTGTAGTATGTTCTTGCACTCTCGTCAGTCCGCTCACTATCCGAGTGTTTGATTGTTGCAAGTAGTGCACCTTCAACATAGAACAGCATTTCCTCCCAGCCAAGCGCCCGCTCGTTGTGGTAACCCCATGAGGGTTTGTGTAAGGTGCATAAACCATGGAGTTCTCCGTTTAAGTACCAAAAAGACTTGTGTCTCTGCAGGTTTGGATGCCACGTAATCTCTTCGCCGTGCTTCTTCCCGGCGACATAGGATACTTGCTCCACCTTCCACCCGAGGCTGTCCCATTTGGTCCAAGTATGAGCCTTGAGGTCATTGTCGTACGCGCCATCATACTCCAATTGCCCGTTCTGATACCAGGAACGATACTGACCATCCTTCCAGGTCCTTTCGTTACCCCCGTAGAACATCGTTATGTACTGCTCTTTGAGTTGGCCGTTAGGCCACCGACTTTCAACAGTGTCGACGATGGTCTCATACCACGCGAGAGCGTTGACCGGCAGTAGCGCACACAAAAGTAGTATCCAGATAACCCGTTGCATACCTCATCCTCCTATCGAATATACATTGATCGTTTCCGCAACAGGGCGCAAGGGTCAGAACCGACACCTCCGCCGACCACCAATATAATCCGTTGAGTCCGCATCGGCAACCGTGAACAGAGTGCCATCCCAGGACCAAGGCCCCGCACACAATTGTAACCACCCTCGCCCCAACCACTTGCAGATTTCGCTTGCCTTGTTCCCGCAAAGTGATAATGTCCTATTTGAGCAAAGTAGAAATGTCCTGTTGATAAGTTATAATGCCTTCCAAAAAGTAAGGGAGGATTATGGCTGGAGAGGATATTATCAGGAT